>NZ_JBEOZU010000055.1:0-48654 GCF_040298185.1 Streptomyces sp. NPDC001634
TGCGCAGGACTCTGCGCGTCATCTGGGACGGCGCCTCTACTCCGCCGAGCGGTGTGGCACGGGACCTGATCGCTCACATCACCCGCCGCGATCAACCTTGGCGGACACGCAGGCCCGCATTCGGCCAGGAGCCGGCCACCGGCGCCGGTATCTCCCGCCGTTCTGCCTCCTGACCTCGCTGGACCCGCACCATGCGTTCTCTGCGTGCGTCTGCGGTCGCCGGCCTGGCCCCGGCCTCCGGCATCGGCTGACCGCCCCGTCGGCAGCGTTGTGCAGCCCTCGGGGATTGTGACGCCTGTCCGCTACAGGAACGGTTTGTATCCCGGCAAGCACAGGGCCACTACCGGCGGCTTCCGGTGGGTGTGAGCGTCGAGGCAGGAGATTCCACCCACCAAGGGGGTCGACATGCAGACGGTGAGACCGGGCGCATCCGGCCTGGCGGTGACGCCTGTCGCGTGCGGCACATGGCAGTACGGCGCGGACCGGGGCCCCATGGCCAAGCCCGGCGCGTTCCAGCCGATCGAATACGCGAGGCCGCTGGGCGCCAACTTCTTCGACACCGCCCGGGCCTACGGGTCCGGCAGCTCCGAGCGGCCGCTCAAAGTGGCAGCGCCAGACGAACTCGGCTCGGCCCGCGAGTCGGTCGTGATCGCCGCCAAGGGCGGCCTGCGCAGGGACGGGGACCGGCTGGTCCACGACGTCGGTCCGGCATGGCTGCACAAGGGTGTCGAGGCCGGCGCTGCTGCGCTCGCTGAACTGGTGGCGCAAGGCCTGATCCCTCACGTGGGGGTCTCCGACTGCACCGTGGCGCAGATGGCCGACTTCGCCACCGTGCTGCCGGTGGCAACCGGCCAGCCGCCCTACCGTCTCTTCCGCCGCGACATCGAATCGGACCTGCCGGGCCGCCCGCCGTGCAGATCGCCGGCGTCGGTGGCCGCACCCCGGCCCACCTGGCGCAGAGCCTCGGCGCACGCCGCCGCCACCTCAGCCTGTCCGACCTGGCCGAGACCGACCACACCATGACCGCCACAATCCCGTTCGGCGATCCCACCCTGGAGGCAATGTCATGACCACTACCCAGCCCACATCGCCGGCCGACACACCGGCCTCCCCCGGCGGCCGCGCGCCGAAGACACCCGTCATCGCCTTCCTGGGCACCGGGCGGATGGGCGGCCCCATGGCCGTGAACCTGGCCCGGGGCGGCTTCCAGCTTCGGGTGTGGAACCGAACCAGTAGCCGTGCCGCCGCCCTGGCCGGTCACGGAGCGTTCGTCGCACACACCCCTGCGGAAGCGGTCCAGGGCGCCGGAATCCTCATCACCATGTTCGCCGACGGGCCGGCCACCGAGCGGGCCGCGAACGGCCCGGACGGGTTCCTGGCCCGGTGCCCCGGACTGATCTGGGTGCAGATGGCCACCATCGGAGCCCGCTGGTCGGCCCGACTCGCCGTGGCCGCCGCCCGCCACGGGGTGACGTTCGTGGACGCCCCGGTCTCCGGCAGCCAGGGACCGGCCGAGGCCGGACAGCTGATCATCCTGGCCAGCGGTCCCGATCGGGTGCGTGACGTCCTCAACCCGGTGTTCGGCGCACTGGGCCGAGCCACCGTCTGGCTGGGACCGGCCGGCGACGGCACCAGGGCGAAGCTGGTGCTGAACAGCTGGCTCGTGGACCTCGTCGAAGCCACCGCGGAGGCTCTGTCCTTCGCCGGCCGGCTCGGCCTGGACCCCGCCTCGATCGTGGAACTGCTGCAGTCCACCCCGCTCGGCTCGCCGTATGCGGTACAGAAGGCCACCACCATGCTCGCCGGCGACTTCACCCCCGCTTTCGCGCTCAAGCACGCGGTCAAGGACGCCGAACTGGCCGTACAGGCCGCGTACGGCCTCGGCACCCACCTGCCGCTCACCGAAGCGCTGCTGCCCCGCTGGCGGCACACCGCCCTCGAGCACGCCGACGACGACCTGTCCGCGGTATACATCACCGCGTGATCGAACCGGCCCGACGAAGGGTTGCACGGCCATGAGGACACACGCCGGGCCCATCGGCCCCTCCTCGCCGTACGCCGCCACGACGCGGTCCCACGACTGCACGACCACGGACCACCACGACCACCCCGGAACGGGCGCGCATGGACGGCTGGGGCTGGCCCTCATCCTGGTGGCCGCCTTCATGGTGGTCCTGGACTTCAGCATCGTGAACGTCGCCCTGTCGTCGATCCAGCGTGAACTCCACGTCTCCGCAGCCTCGGTCCAGTGGGTGGTCACGGCCTATGCCATCGCCTTCGGCGGCCTGCTCATCCTCGGCGGCCGAGCCGGCGACCTCTACGGGCGCCGGCGTCTGTTCCTCTCGGGGATCGGCGTGTTCACGGCCGCATCCCTGGCCGGGGGGCTCGCCCGCGACCCGGTACTGCTGATCGCCGCACGCGTGGTGCAAGGCACCGGGGCCGCGATGGTCGCGCCCGCCGCGCTGTCACTCATCACCACGGGTTTCGCCGAAGGCCCGCGCCGGACCAGAGCACTGGGCCTCTACGGTGCGACGGCGTCCATCGGCTTCGTCGCCGGCCAAGTGCTCGGCGGCGTACTGGTGGAGTTCCTCAGCTGGCGTTCAGTGTTCCTGGTGAACGTTCCGGTGGGGCTGGCCGCCCTGCTGCTGGCCCCCCATGTCCTGCGGGAGTCGAGACTGGCGCGTGCCGGTCGGAAGCTGGACACCTTGGGTGCGGTCCTGATCACCCTGGCCGTGGCCGCCCTGGTTTTCGGTGTCTCCCAGATCGCCACCACCGGTATCGGCTCCGTCCCCGTGCTGGCCCCGCTCGCACTCTCCATCCTCGCGGGCACGGCCTTCGCGGCGAACGAACACCGGCACGCCGACCCGCTCGTGCGTCCGGCGCTGCTGCACACCTACGGCTTGCGCAACGCCAGCACTCTCATGCTGCTGCTCGGCATGTGGAACGGCGGTGAAATGCTCGTGCTCTCCGGATACCTCCAGCAAATTTTGCACATGTCCCCGCTCGATGCCGGGCTGAGCATCGCTCCGCAGGGGATGGTCGGACTGGCCACCGGCCTACTGGGCGCACGGCTGACCCGGCACCTCGGCATTCAACGCGTGCTGGTGGTGACCGGAACAGCCGCCACCGCCGGCTTCGCCGCCCTGACCCAACTCCCCCTGGCCGGCGGTTCCCACCTGCCGCTCGCGGCCGTGATGCTCGTCGGATTCGGCACCGCCGGCATGGCATTCGGCAGCATGGTCACCGCGAGCGCCGGAGTCGCCGACCATGACCAGGGCCTGGTCGGCGGAGTGATCAACACCAGTCGGCAACTGGGTGCCGCGACGGGGGCCGCGCTGCTTCCCGCGGTCGCCGACGCGGTCGACCGAACGAGGCACACCTCCATGGCAGCCGGCGATCGAGCAGCCATGCTCGCCGGGCTGCTGACAGCCGCACTCGCCACCCTCGTGGCGCTGAAGACCTGGCATGGGGCACCGCGGCACTCTGTCACCTGACTCATGTCAATGAAGCTTGACGGCGGAGACACTTTCGTGTAAAAGCCTGCTCGCCCGAATCTCCACGGCGTGATCTCGCCATGCCGTCGTACTCCCGAGTGGTGGGACTGACGCGTCCGAAATAGCGTATGAAGCAGAAGTTCGGCGGATGTTCGGTCGATGGAGGACATCATGACCGACAACACGTCTCCGGACGGAGAATGGAGCGGGACGGAATGCCCGATGGGGGCGTTCGCCCGGCGGACGTTTCTGCAGGGCACCGCTGCCGGCCTCGTGGTCGGCACGGCGGGCGAAGCCGCCCTCAGAGGCGGTACAGCGGCCGCCGCAACGGCGCCCGAGGCCGACGCAGAACCCACGTCCCGGACGATCCCATTCCACGGCTACCACCAGGCGGGCATCGCCCTTCCTCCTCACCCGCAACGGGTCGCCATTTTTGTCGCGCTCGACGTCACTGCGTCCGGCCGCAAGGAACTCACCGAGCTGTTCCGCACGCTGACTGCGCGCGCCCGCTTCCTCACGGCGGGCGGAAGACCGCCCGAAACGTCTCCGACTGCGGCACCGTCAAGCTCGGGCATCCTGGGACCCACGGTCGTGGCAGACGGTCTCACGGTGACCGTGGGTGTGGGCGCCTCTCTCTTCGACGACCGATACGGTCTGCGCGCCCGGAAGCCGGTCCAGCTCGTCACGATGAAGGCATTCGAGCATGACGACCTGGATCCGGCGCTGAGCCAGGGGGACCTGCTGCTCCAGATATGCGCCGATAACCGGGACACGACGGTGAACGCCCTGCTCGACATCCTGATGCACACCAAATCCGTGGCGAAACTGCGCTGGCGCATCGACGGACAGCGCAATCCGCACCGCCCCGTCGGTGTCCGGCGCGACTGGTTCGGTTTCAAGGACGGCATCTCCAACCCTGACACCACCAGCGCCTCCCAGATGGACCAGGCGGTCTGGGTCCAGCCGAAGAGCGCCGAACCGGCCTGGACCGCGGGCGGCACCTATCACGTGGTGCGTATCGTGCACTTCTTTATCGAGGCGTGGCAGAAGGTGCCCGTCGCCCAACAGGAGCGCATCTTCGGCCGTCGCAAGGCGAGCGGCGCCCCCCTGTACGCGCTGGGCGAGAACGACAACGACAAGTTCGACCCCATCTACACGAACGACCCCCAGGGACTCATCACCCCGCTCAACTGCCATATCCGGCTCGCCAACCCCCAGACCCCGGAGACCGCGGCGACCAGCACCATCCTGCGCCGGAGCTTCGACTACGACCGCAGTCCCAACCTGCCCGAGCTCGACATGGGACACGCGTTCAACTGCTTCCAGCAGGAACTCAACACCTACATCGCCATGCAGACCCGGCTGGAGAACGAAGCACTCGTGCCTTTCATCAGCCCTCGGGGTGGAGGCTACTTCTTCACGCTTCCCGGCGTCCGGGACAAAAGTGACTACTACGCCCGCGGGCTGCTGACCTGATACCGGGCCGAACCATCGGACCGGACCACGGCACCGCGCACAGGAGGCGAGATGTTGTCTGCCGCGCGGACCCCAGCAGCGAGCCGCCGAAGCCGCGGCGGGACACCACGGCCGGTCCTCGCGGCGGGAGTTGCCGCGCTGGTGGTCCTCTGTGTGCCCACCGCCTCCGTGCACACGGTGGCCGCCGACCTGCCGTCCGCGGCTGCCCGCGCGGACAGCCGCGTCTACGTCACCAACCAGCAGGACGACACCGTCTCGGTGATCGACGGCCACACCCACAAGGTGGTCGCGACCGTGCAGGCCGGCAGGGCGCCCGAGGGCGTGACGGTCGCCAAGGACGGCAGACGCCTGTACGTCGCCGACAGCGGCTCGGCCCGCGTCTCGGTCCTCGACACCCACACCTACAAGACCGTCGCCACGGTGCCCGTGGGCAAGAGCCCCACCGGAGTCGCCTTGAGCCCGGACGGCGGGTCCCTCTACGTCACCAACGGCACCTCGAACACGGTCTCCGTGATCGACACCCATACCCAGCGGGCCTCAGCCACCATCCCCGTCGGCAGGTCCCCGGTGAACGTGGCCCTCAGCCGCGACGGCACCCAGGCGTACGTCGCGAACGCCGGATCGGGCACCCTGTCGGTCATCGACACCCGCACCCACAAGGTCACCCGGCAGCTCCCCGCGGGTCGCTCCCCGGTGGCCGTCGCCGTCACCAAGGACGGCAAGGCGGCCTACGTCGCCGACGAGGTCGGGACGCACGTCCTCGCCATCGCCACCGACAGCGGCAAGGCGACCACCGTCAACGTCGGCACAGGCCCCTTCGGCGTCGCCATCAGCCCGGACGGCCGCTACGCCTACTCCGCGAACCTCGGTCCCGGCAACGTCTCCGTGATCGACACCGGCAGCACACACGTCTCGGCGACCATCGCCCTCGGCCCGCCCGGCACCGACCCGTTCAACCTGGCGGTCACCGACGACGCGATCTACGTCACCAACCAGGGAGCGGGCACCCTCGCCGTCATCGATTCCGCATCCCACAAGGTCGTCGCGACGGTCACCGTGGGCGCCCAGCCGTACGGGGTGGCGGTGAGCTGAGGCAGCCGATCACGACGAACGGGTTCGGCCCAGGGAGTATCACACCGCTCACGGGGAGTCGCGTGCGGCAGTCGCGCCAGATCCCGGTCCGCGCTCCGCTGGAGGGCGGATCACGCACCGTCTCCGCTGACTCCTCCAGGGCGAACAGTGCCTCGCGGCTCTCTCCGCTGCTTACCCAGGTCGATCTTGCCCTGCTGGAGCACCTGACTTCGCGCGCCACGCTCCGTCAAGCCGGGTCTTCAAAGGTGAGCGGTGCGGAGGTGTCCGCGGGCTCACCGTCGTGCCGTCGGGATCTGCGGCCTGGCCGCCCGCCTTTCAGCGGTCGCAGGTGACGTGGAGGCGGGCCCAGGCGTTGTTGGCGTAGCCCTTTGGGTTCCAGACCGTCCCTGGGGACTCGGGCTGTACGGCTGCGGCGGAGTCCCAGGCGCGGGCGAGGACTTCCGTCTCCCCCGCCGGGAGCATGAGCGTGGCGCGCCAGTGCTGCCACGTCCACGGGTTGTCCGGTGCGTTCAGATCGGCGTGGACCCACGTGGTGCCGCCGTCGGCGGACACGTCCACGCGTGTCACCGTGCGGTCGTCGCCGGCGAAGGCCACGCCGACGACCTCGGTAGCTCCGGACGGCAGCTGGGCGCCCTTGCCAGGCCGCAGGATGGCGATGTGAATGACGACCGGCCCGAGCGTGATGCCGTCGCCTGGTCCTGCCTTGTGGGGGTCTGCCTCGGGAGGCAAGAGGCTGTATTCCCACTGGAAGTAGTTGTCGGACGGCTCGGTCTGTGCGGTGATGCGCTGGAGCCATTTGACGCTGCGGGCGCCGATGTAGCCCGGGACGACGGCGCGCAGCGGGGCACCGTGCGCGACGGGAAGAGCCTGATCGTTCATCGCCCAGGCAAGGAGCACCTCGCTGGAGGTGGCCTTCGCCGCCGGTATGGAGGCGCCGAAGGGCTGTGGTGGGTCGGCGTCCTGTGACATGTCGGCACCGGTGAAGGCGATGTGGGCCGCTTCTGCGTGCAGCCCTGCCTCTGCCAGTACATCCGCCAGGCTCACACCGGTCCACCATGCCGTGGAGATGGCTCCGGGGCCCCAGGGGACCTGGCCGGGTATGTCGTGGAACTCCATGAGGTCGGCGCGGCGGTTGCCCGCGCACTGCAAAGTGGCGAGCACTTTCCGTTCGGGGAAGCCACGCCGCAGGTCGTCCAGCGACAATTCCAGCGGGCGGTCGACCGCGCCGTCCACCCCTAGCCGCCAGCTCGCCCCGTCCACGCGGGGGATCGGGGCATGGTTGCGGCCATAGAAAGTGTCCAGAGGGGTGACCGGGTCCACGAGCGCGCCACAAGGTGGTTCAGCATTGAAGGGCTCGGTCTGGTGCACGATCATGTCATCCCGTTTGCCCCATATACCCATACCGCCACTATGCTCGAAGTTCTTCCAAGCGGCACCTTCGATCCCGCTCAAGAAACCAGCCCACGGCCACAAACACATCCCCGCCGTCATCGCCCTCGCCCGCCGCCGCGTCGACGTCCCGTGGGCCCTGCTCCGCGACAACCGCCCCTTCACCACCGCGCCACCAACACGGACAGCGACGAGCGCAGCCTGACGGGCACGAAGCCCTCGGCCCTCCCGATCGCCTGCGACGCACACCGGGGTTGGCTACGTTGACGATCAACCGACCGACATGCTGCATGCGGCCACGCACTCATTCGCCCACACCGCGTCCCCGCCGCGGAGCAGCAACCGACCGCGTCCCCACCGTGATCGCCCCCACCACAACCGACGAGGACGATCTCTTCCGCATCACACACAGCACATCAGAGTCACCGCCCACACCCCCCACCTGCGCCGACTGCCGTCACGGGTGGGCACGGGAAGAAGGGACCGGCACCCCGAAGGGTTGACCCGGTCATTGAGACTCCGCCGACCGTGCGGGCTACTGCCCCGCCTGACCTGCGATCGCATTTGTGGTCGGCACGTCGCGAACCAACGTGAACCCGTTCGGCGTACACCGCACGAAGCCTGAACACTCGTACATTTGTTCGCAATTCACCGACAGATGGCCCATCCGAGTGAAGACCTCCGATCAAGGTGAGTATGTCTAAATTATCGGTTAGATTCCTTTAGGGCTCGAGACGTTCCAGGTGACCAGCATCAGGCGTTCAGGCGTCACGGACCTCGGCGCCACGATGACAAGCGCTGCCCTCACTAGCGGCCTTTGATGAACACGGCGACCAAGCCCGCCCGAAAAACCTCTCACGCCACGCGGCGCCGTCCCCACGACTCAAGCGCCGCGGCAGCTTGCAATGCGGGGCATCCGTCGGCGACGTGACCACAAGGAGTGAACATGGGCATAAGACCCACCTTGACCCACATGCTCATAGCGATGGTCGTGTACGCATCAGTCACCGCTTGTGTGATGCCCGGGACGCCGGAATCTGCGTCCTCCCCCCTGGATCCGGTGCAGGGCCCCATAGTCGGGTCGAACGCCAGCCCCTCAGTGCATGGCACGCCGATCCAGGCTCCGGCGCTGCCCGGGGCACAACCGATCTCGGGGAACGACCGGGTATACACCGCCGACCAGGACTCCAACACGGTGAGTGTCATCAACCCGGCGACGAACACGGTGCTGGGCACCATCGCCCTGGGCAAGCCGCGGTTGAGTCCCAGCGCGGACGTGCTGGGGGCCATGTACGACGGGGAGATCGACGTGCACGGCCTGGGCTTCTCCCGGGACGGAAAGTGGCTCGACGTCATCGACGTGACCACCAACGCCATCCATGTCATCGACACCGCAACCAACAAGGTAGTGCGCACCATGTACGTCGGCCGGGCGCCGCACGAGGGGTTCTTCTCGCCGGACGGCACACGGCTGTGGGTGGCGGTGCGCGGCCAGGACTACATCTCGGTGCTTGACTGGCGGGCCGGCAAGGAGGTCGACCGGATCTACAGCGAGGACGGGCCGTCGAAGGTGGTCTTCAGCGCCGACGGCAAACTCGCCTACGTCAACCACCTGCGCGCCTCGAGGCTGGACATGATCGATGTGGCCTCCCGCCGGATCATCAAGCGCCTGCCGATCCCCCAACAGGCGGGTGGGTCCTCCGACGAGGCCATCTCACCCGACGGCCGGGACATCTGGCTCGGCATGCCCACCAACGGCCGGACCACCGCTGTGGTCAATGCACACACCTTCCGTGTGGAGGCGGTGCTGAACACGGGACCGCGCACCAACCACCCCAACTTCGTCACGGTCGGCGGCGTCGACTACGCCTACATGACCGTGGGCGGACTGAACGAAACCTTGGTGTACCGCCGATCGAAAACCGGGGCGCCGCCCACGCTGGTGAAGACCATCCACAACAACGGCCACGGTCCCCACGGCATCTGGCCGAGCCCCGACAACACCAGGATCTACGTCGCCCTGCAGAACTCCGACGCCCTCGACGTCATCGACACGCACACGAACTCGGTGATCAAGACCCTCCCCATCGGCCAGTCACCCATGGCGCTGGTGTACGTGGCCCGCAGCACTCCGGCCACGAGCACAAACAACCTGGGCCGGCAAGGTCTGGGCATGCGCACACAGAACATCGCCCTGCGCGTCGAGGGCAGCTCCGGCCAAGGCACGGCCCTGATCCGGGAACTCCCGGGCATCAACGAAGTCACCATCGGGGCCACCGGGTTGCCACCCAACCAGCAGTTCACCGCCTACGCCGGCGACGGCACCCGCACGACCGCTCTGATGTCCATGATGAGCAACCAGTTCGGCAACATCGACGAAGCCCTCTCCTATTCGTACTTCTTCGCCAACCACTACACCTCCGTCGCCCTCAAGCCTGGAGCTCCGTCCGGCGAGCGGGAGCCAAGCACGGCAATGCCCCAGGCATGACGGAACAAGAGGGCAGGGCGGCATAGCCGATGTGGTCAGGGCGTGCCGGTGACCGTGGCGGCGACCCGGGCGGCTTCCGCAGCGCCGACCGCCTGACACCGTGTGGTGCCGCCTCCAATGGCAGGCTGCGACGCTCACTCAACACGACGTCGCGCCAGACGACGAGGTGCCGGCCAACGCCTGGTTCCACTTCTGGTCTCAGTCGCACGTGTACCGCCCTGTCACCCTGCCCGAGCGCGGAGCGCTTGAGAACTCTGATGTCTGCTCCTGGGAGGACGACGGCCAGGACGAGCACGACGTCGACGAGGTGCGCGGCGGCCCCAACCACGACCTCAGCCTCCGGCAGGCACGCCAGAACTTCGAAGCGATCGGCGCGTGCAACAGTACTGCGCCCAGTTCGTACGCACCGCGGTCTGTTGAACACCCGGATAGCGGCACGCCCTGGGGAACGGGCACGCTCTGTTCGTGGGCCTGAACGCCCAGGCCCCTACCGCACCTCAACCGCACCAGATCGAGCGGAGAACAGCGGGGAATCACGGTGAATGCAGGGCATGCCGACAAGGCCGCAGACGTCCCTTGGTGACTGCGTCTGTCCGCGAGTGGCACGACGATCGCGCTCTCGGCGGCGGCGCGTCGGTCGGCACGAATGATCAGGAACTCGGCGTCCGGGGCCGCCCGGCCGGCGAGGCGGCGACATACGCGCGGCTGCCGGCCAGCACCTCGGCCTTCTGCCGGTTCCGGTTCCACACCCGCACATAGAACCCGGCATGCGACAGATCCGCGCGATGGGGGCTCGCATGACGCCGGTGCCTATACAGCGACCGGCGTCTGCCCATTCCCATCCCGCCCACCCGTCACACACCCTCCGGGGACGGGCCGGAGACGGGGACGGCCGCGGCCATGATCGAGTCGATTTCCTTCAAGTCGTCCTCGTCCAACGACAGGTCTGCCGCCGCGAGGCTGTCCTCGACGTGGTGGGCGCGCCGCGTACCGACGATCGCCACGTCCACCCCCGGCTGAGCCAGGGTCCACGCGACGGCCAGTTGACTCACCGTCATGTCGCGGAATGCGGCGAACTCCTGGAGCTCGCGTACGACAGCGAGGTTGCGCCCATAGGTCTCGCCTCGGAAGACGTTGCTCTTCGCCCGCCAGTCGTCGGCAGGGAAGACGGTCTCCTTGGAGAGGATGCCCGATAGCAAGCCGTGCGCGAGGGGGCCGTAGACCAGGACACCGATGCCGTGCTGCCGGGTATAGGGCAGCTCGGTGTCCTCGATCTCGCGGCGGAAGAGGTGGTACGGCGGCTGCAGCGTCTCCACCGGAAGGGTGCGGGAGAACTCGGCCATCTGCTCGGCGGAGTAGTTGGAGACGCCGACATGCCGGAACTTGCCCGCCTCGACCAATTCCTTCAGTGCACCTGCGGTTTCGGCGAACGGCACCTTCGGGTCCGGCCAGTGCACCTGGTAGAGGTCGATGTGGTCGACGCCGAGCGCGGTCAGACTGGCGTCGACACCCTCGCGCAGCGCCCCGGGACTCGCATCCCGGGCGATGCCGGTAGCGGTCCTGCGCAGACCACCCTTGGTGGCGATCACCAACTCGTCGCGTCGGCGCCGCAGTTCGTCCCGCAGCGCGGCGCCGAGCAGTCTCTCCGAGGCACCGAATCCGTACGCCTGGGCGGTGTCGAAGAAGTTCACCCCGAGCTCGCGGGCCCGGTGGATGGCGGCCTTGGCATCGTCCTCGGCGAAGGCGCCCCAGTCGCCCCCCAGCTGCCAGGTGCCGAGAGCGATACGGGAGACCTGCAGGCCGGTCGATCCCAGTGTGGTGCTCCGCATGGTTGTCCTCCGTGCGTCATTGATCGTGCGGTTTTTCTCATACTTCGGGGCAGGAGGCCTGTTCATCGGTCAGCCGGTTCCGGTGCCGATCACATGCCCGATGCCGAAGACAGCGGACACGGCGCCGACGCCCACCGGGTGATCCCTCATGATCGCCGTCGCAAAGTGCCGGGCGTCTCGGCAGCCGTGCCGGGGCCGTGGCGGCTCGTCCGTACGGCGACGGCGGCGAGGAGTGCCAGCACGACGACGGTGAACCACGTCGTCGCATCGGTCAGGCTCATGGACCGGCTGGCGACGCCCAGGCCGACGGGCAGCAGGGCCAGGCCGAGGTACGAGGCGAGGAACAGGCCGGCGAGGGCTTCGCCGCGCTGAGCCGGGGCGGCCATGGCGGCCACGTGTCCGACGGCGGACTTGAACAGCACACCGGCACCGGCACCGGCGATGGTCCCCGCGAGCAGGAACACGGGCAGGCTCCCAAGGCGCATACCGACTGCGAGAACGGTCATGCCCACCGCCTGGGCGAGCAGCCCGAGGTACCAGCGCGTCCGGGTGCCGAGCCGGCCGGTACCCGTCTGGGCCGCCGCGGCGGCTCCGAAAACCGCGAATACGACCAGTCCGGCCAACGCACGGGACGGCTGGTGCAGGACCCCGCCGAGGAAGCCTGGGACCACGGACGTGAAGAGCCCGAACACGGCCATGGACGTGAATCCGGCCGCGGCGGCGGCGAGATGTCCACGGTCGCCGTGGGCGGCCCGGACCCGTTGGGGCCGGTAGGCCGGCCTGACCGCGGGCTTGCGAACGGTCTCGGGGGTCAGAGCGATGGCAGCCATTCCGATCAGCAGCAGCACGACGAAGACCGCATACGGCAGTCGGAGCGGCGCGACCATGTACTGGGCGAGCACTCCCGCGGTGATGGGTCCCAGCCCGAGGCCACCGATGTTGGCGACGGTCGACACGATCTCGAACCGCCGCGTCGAGGCGCCGGGCAGGTGGGTGCTGTGCAACTCCTGCAGATACGCGGTGGCGGTCGCCGTCAGCATGCCGACGCCGAGACCGGTGACCAGCCGGGCGACGATCAGCACCGGCAGAGACGGCGTGGCCAGGAACAGCGCGGCTGCGAGCAGTTCCAGTGCCAGCGCCGACGCCATGACCTTCTTGCGGCCCAGCCAGTCCGAGATGTGCCCGGCGAGCAACAGGCTGGTCAGGACCCCGATGGCGTAGACGGCGAACACGATGGTGACCGTGAAGGTCGAGAACCCGTCATGGGCCTGGTAGAGGGGATACAGCGGGGTGGGAACCGTGGAGAAAGCCATCGCCGTCACGAACACCGCGGCGACCGTCCAGAACCCTGCGCCGTACCTGCGAGCGGCGTGTGTCTCCTCGTGCGCGCGGGCCTGTCGGGTGGAGACACGGTTCGCGTGCGGACCCATGGCCGATGTCACTGACATCAGAGCACTCCGATCTTTGACGGTGGATTCCGTCGGCGGGGGGAACGAAAGGTGACCGCTCATTCACCGCCGTTCGTGCCAACACGCGGACGCACCCGTTGTTTCCCATTGAAGAGAGATAGTCCAAGATGACGGTTATCGACGTAGGAGATAGCCAGCTCTCAGGCGACCGTCTGCGTCCCGCAACATGTCGTGCAGGCAAGGCGGCGCGTCACGACGACGAGGCCGATCACGCGCTTGCCGGGAGCCGGGGTGATCGTCGCATGGTTGGCGCACACGGCCAGACCGCAAAGGGAACATATGCCGATGGCGGCGCTGTCATCCCGCCCCGCTTGGGTGCACTCGTAGCACGTCATTTCTGCCTCCTATGAGGGATTCAGGTGATTCCGGTGGTAGTGGGCTCGGGAACGCCGGCTCATCGGCGTCGTTCCTTCACGCCCGCTTCCAGGTGGCTGCCGAAGTCGGAGTCGGCACGGCGGAAGTTGTCGATCGCCCGCTCGACGATGTCGTCACGGTCGGCGGAGACGCGGGCCAAGGCGATGGCCAGGTTGTCGATCAGGCGCTCCTTCTCCTTGAAGCGCGCCAGCTTCTCGAACAGTTGCTGATCCTGGACGAGCAGCGGCCCGCCGCGGCCGGCCGTCTCGGAGTTCTGATTGTCCGCGACGGGCGCACCCGTCTCGGTGGTGAGAAGGGGACGCCCTCCGTCTTGTGTGGTCACCTTGTGCCTCCGCCGGCATGGATCGTTGAGGAAACCGGCATCGGACATGACTGCCCTCTGCCTTTCGCTTCGTTTGCGTTGTCGGTGTGTCTGCCTGGTTTCGCGGCCGCCGGGCCCGTGCGAACGTGTCAGACGTGGCGATGATGTCGCCGTTCGCCCGGTGCGACGCGGTGAGCGACGAGCGCGGCGACGTCGTCGTCGCGGGTGCCAGGAACGTAGGCGTTGATGTCGTGGTGGAGGTGGTGCAGGAGTTGGTGGGGTGGGGCCGAGGCCCATCGGCGGATGCGTTGGGCGAGGGGGTAGAAGGTGCCGGTCAGGTCGCGGCTTTCGCTGATGCCGTCGGTGTAGAGCAGCAGGCGGTCGCCCAGGCCGAAGGGGATGGTGTCGAGCTGGTAGTGGTCGCCCAGAAGGGCAGCCATGTTGATGGGCGGCGAGGGTGCGCTGGGCTCCACCTCGCGCACCTCGCCGTTGTGGAGCAGCAGCGGCGGGGGGTGTCCGCAGTTGACGAGGCGGGCGATGGGCTCCTCGGCGGGGATCTCGGCGAGCACGATGGTGACGAAGCGCTCGAGCGTGTCGTCGGTGAGGACCGATTCGAAGTGTTCGTGCATGCTTGCTTCCAACATGTGTGCCAGATACGGCAGATCGGGCGCGTCCCGCACATTCGCCCGGAAGGAGTTGAGCATCGTTGATGCGGCTTCGACGGCGGGAAGTCCCTTGCCGCGCACATCGCCGATGATCAGCCGTACGCCGTGCGGAGTCCGGCGCGCCTCGTAGAAGTCGCCGCCGATGCGGGCATGCGCGGCAGCGGCCTGGTAGATGGTCTCGATGTCGACGTGCCCGAGGTGGCGTGGGATCGGGGGCCGCAGTGCGTGCTGTGCGGTTTCCGCCACGCTGCGGACCGCAGCGAGGGTGCGCTCCCGGTGCTGCCGTACCCGACTGGCGTATGCAGCGGCCAGCGTGATGGCCGTGATCGCCACGACGGTGAACACACTGGGTGTCTGACCGAGATCGTGGTGGGTGGCGGCGAGGGCGATGCCGGCTATCAGGGCCAGCAGTCCGATGACCAGCGTGCCGGCCACGGGCCACATGGCGGCGGCCAGCGCCGGCGCCACGCCGAGCAACCGGTTGAACTGCAGGTTGGGTGTGAGCAGATCCGCCGTCGTGGCCAGCGCGATCACCAGCAGAGGGGCGACGAGCATGGACTCGCAGGCGCCGCTCCTCTCCCGCATTCGTTCAGGAAGTCGTTTCGGGATGATCACCCGGGCGAGCGATGGGAGTTTGTTCCAGCGGGACGGGATGGGCCTTTCGGCCTGTACACCCATGTCTTCAGCTCCTCACGTCGAGTGGGACTGTTGGGTCCACACGGTCTTGCCGCGAGCGGTGAGGCGCGTCCCTTGGTGCTGTGTGAGCTCGGAGACGATGGACAGGCCGCGGCCGCCCTCGTCGCTCGGGCGGGCCTTGTGCAGACGGGGAACGGCACCGTTGGTGTCGGAAACTTCGCAGATGAGTGTGTGACCGTCGTTGATCAGGCGCAGTTCTGTCGGCCCGGTCGCGTAGCGGAGGGCATTGGTCACGAGTTCACTGACGATCAAGGCGGTGGTGGAAGCGAGTTCGTCGAGCATCCATGTCGCCAACTGCCGGCGGGTCCAGGCGCGGGCAGCGGCGACGGCTGCAGGGTCGGACGGTACGGCCAGACTTGCGACGTTCTTCGCGTCCAAGGCCTGTGCCCGGGCCACGAGCAGGGCCGGCTCATGGCCCGGGGCCACGTCGCGACGGGCACTCTCGATGATCTTCCGCACGTCGAGGCCGGACCGGTTCACCACCTCATGGAGGTGTTCCGTGGCCGCGTCGCCGTCGGGGTGGGCATCGTCGATGCCACCGCTCTTGAGGAGCAGGACGGTACCTGGGGGTACGTCGACCTCGGTGCTCTCATAAGGAGGCCCATCGGTACCCAGAGCCGGATGGGAGGGCAGGCCCGGCGCGCCGACAACACCGTCGGGGTGGATGATCACCAGCTGTGAACCGCCGGCCTGGGACGAGGTGCAGCGCCCGGTGACGGGGTCGTACACCACCAAGAGGCAACTGGCGCCTGCATACTTCACATCGGACGGGAGCCGGCCCGACATCAGGTGCTCTCCCAGGCGGGTCGCCATGTCCTCCAGGCGCGCGAGTATCTCGTCCGGCGCCAGGTCCTCCATGGCCAGCGTGATGATCATCGCTCTCAACTGGCTCATGCCGACCGCGGCATCGACCCCCCAACCTCGTGCGGCTCCCACCACCAGGGCCGCGCGTGCACCGGACAGCGGGATGATGTCGAACCACTCGCCTCCTGAGCCCTCCACCGGAAGCTCCCCTTCCGCAGCCTCGATCACTCCGAAGGACGGAAGCGCCTCAGGGAGCAGCTTTCGCTGCAGGAGCTGGGCATGGACACGTCCCTGGATCCGGTCACGGACCGCGTCCAGACACTGCGCGGCCCGGTCCGCGAAGCTGACGGCCGCCTGGAGGTCGTCCACGTCGAAGGGAGCGGACTCCGCCCGCCGATACAGGGCCAGCAGGCCGAGAACGGCGTCCCCGACGATCAGGGGGATCACCATGGCGGAGTGGGCCCGCGCCTCCCGGATGCGGTGTGCGCGGGCAGGATCATGCACCGGCCACCGCCCGTCGCGGACCAGGTGGGCGATGAGGCGAGGGCGCAGATCGACGAGGGCCTGCCGGTAGGGGGTCGCACGCGGGATCCGGGACACGTCACCCACCGCGTACGCGGGCCTGACGTCGGTCCCCGGCTTGGACTGGAAGGCGGCACGTCGAAACGGTGTGCCGCTGCGCAGAGGGCGGGGTATGGACACGTCGCCGTGCAGTATCGGCTCCGACACCTCGATGGCGACGAAGTCGGCCAGTTCGGCCACCGCGGCCTGAGCGAGCTTGTCTGCGGTGTGGAAGACGTCTGTGCTGGTGCCGAGGGCGGGACTCTCCGGCCCTGGGCGGATGCAGGTAACCACGATGATTGTCCTGTGTTGAATGGACACCGGTTCGCGAGGCGCCGAGCGCGAACCCACCTCATGGACGCCGTCGATGCGCCGCTGGTGGATGTGTGACCGCGCAGTGGTGCTGCTGGGGTCCGTTCCTCCTCTACCGCTGAACTCTGCGGTGCTGGGGTCCCGGATCTTCGTGAGCTCCACTCTACTTTGTGGAGTGACTCCAGACAATGGAAGCAGTTAAAAAACTTGACAAGGTACTGGAATTGCCCTCGGGACGCACCATGAAGACGACGTGCCGCGATGCAACGCCGCGCACGAAACCAGCACTGACCGGCGCCAAAAGCGCGCAGCTCCAGGCCTACGCCATGGCGGAGCGACGTTTGTACGTCACTCCGCCATGGGGAGTCCGGCATGGGGCGCATGTATCGCTGCGAGTCCGCGCCAGGAAGCGACGAGGTCCGGCAGTCGCGCGGGGCGGCGTGGGACAGCGGGAGCCGCAGCCGACGAGGCGGGATCCCGTCGACCGTCGACGTTCATGAATTCGCCGCCCGCAAGCGCGGCTTGGAGAGGAGGCCCAAGCGTCGCCGCATCTCGTGGACATACGACGCCTGGGTCATGTGTCGGCGAGGCGATCAGCGCCGCTGGGCGGCGCAGCGCTCGCAGGCACCCCAGAAGGTGACTGCAGCTTCATCGACCCGGTAGGAAGCGGGCAGGTTGCCCTCAAGGCAGGGTGCCGCACCGACCACGCATTCCACATCGATGATGTCGCCGCAGAGGCGGCACACGAAGTGGTGGTGATTGTCGTTGCGTTCGGGTTCGTACCGTGCCGACAGGCCCGCGATCTGGGTGCAGCGGATCATGCCCGCCTCCGTCAGCACACGAAGGACGTTGTACGTGGCTTGCAGCGACAGTCGACCGGTCACCTGCTGCGCCCGGGCCCGAATGGCTTCGACCTCGGGATGCCCGGGCAGCTCCTCGACAGCGGCGAGTACGGCCATGCGCTGCGCAGTCACCCGAAGCTGCGCGTCGCGCAGACGCGTGGCAGCTCGGGCCATCGGCTCCTGTGCTGCTCGATCCCCGTCTACTGTCGGGGCATGGCGGGCGTCTGGGTGTCCGGCGCCGGTCGGCATCGATCGATTCCTGACCATCACTGCCTCCAGAGCGCACAGACTCGCCGTCGGAGTCGTTTGCACGCTTCATCCAGAATCTTTTATGTATCCAATCCTAGTTCTGGAGCGACTCAAGTCAATAGAGTCCTACTCAATATCTGGCCGCAGCCAGTCATTCGGGGCAGTCGGAGTTCTTGACGACCTCGACGAAGTCGGTGGGCCGGAGGCCGGGAACGTAGTGAGTCGGCACATCCACCTTGATGTTCCCGAAGGTGGCGTCTGGCCAGCCCTCGATGCCCTCGGTGAACGCGACAAGGATCCGGACCCCGGCCACCAGGGCCGGTGGGACCATCGTCGAGCCTGTCGCGCCAGCGACATGGACCGCCGCACGGCCGGCCCAGAACGACAGCCAGGCCCGCGAGCCAGAGAAGACCGACCATCGTCGCCGCCACACCCAGCCCGGCACTCGTCGGCATGATCGGCGGGCTCGATGCCGATCGGCGGCGCAGCAGCCGGGCACACGCAGCAGGAACGCCATCGGTTGATGCGGCCCCGGTCAAAGGGCAGGGCATGCGTGCCGACACAGCGACACGGCTGGGCCGATTGCCGCGACCGGCAGCTCGCGACGCCAGGGGGCCCGAAGATCCACGCATACAGATCCCGAGCACCTCGAGCGCCCACGCGGCCGCGGTCTGCGCACGTGTCAGACAGCGAGACGCCCGGGAGCGCACGTGGGCGACGTGAGACACCTCACCCCACTAGTTCATCGTTCAACCTCTCGCGCAGAAATATCTGGCTTGGAAGATTGATTGATATGGGCGTCCCACCCGGGGACGGATCCCGTCCTCACGAGACACACGAGGAGGCCGCAATGCCGGCATCCGAGAACCGACCGCAGGGACTGCTCGCGCGGATCGGCCGCTTCTTCGGCCGACCCTCCGGCAGGCACGCAGGACGCGCGTCCCTGCTCCTTTCAGAACAAGAGGAACCCATCATGTTCAACATCGCCAATGTCAAGGCCGCCCCCAGCCCGGATCTGCTGACCCCTGAGAACTCGGTGATGCTGTTCGTCGACCACCAGCCGCAGATGTTCTTCGGGACCGCCAGCGGCGACCGCACCGCGATCGTCAATGCCACCGTGGGCCTGGCGAAGGCGGCCAAGGCGTTCGGTGTGCCGACGGTGCTGACCACCGTGGCCGCCGAGTCCTTCTCCGGCCCGCTCCTGCCTCAGCTGGCCGAGGTCTTCCCCGGTCAGGAGATCATCGACCGCACCACGATGAACGCCTGGGAGGACAACGCGGTCGTCGAGGCGATCAAGGCCACCGGCCGCCGGAAGATCGTCATCTCGGGCCTGTGGACCGAGGTGTGCATCGTTCTCCCCGTGCTGTCCGCGCTCGGACAGGGCTACGAGGTGTACGTCGTGGCCGACGCCTCCGGCGGTGTCACCCCGCAGGCTCACGAGCACGCCATCGAGCGGATGGTCAATGCCGGTGCCGTGCCGGTGACTTGGATCCAGGTCCTGCTCGAGCTGCAGCGCGACTGGGCCCGTGCCGAGACGTACCTCCCTGTCATGGAGATCGTCAAGGAGCACGGCGGCGCCTACGGTCTCGGCGTCGTCTACGCCCAGTCCGTCATCGGCGCCCACGCCGCGGGCTGATCCACCGGGTCGCCGGCCCGAGGGCACCCCGCCCCTGGGCCGGCACCGGCCCGCAGCCCAAGACCTCGAAGTACCCGCCGTCCCGGGGATGCAGCGGCGCAGAGGTCATCCCGCGTCCCAGAAGCAGCGGGCCTGCCACCGAGCGGCCGGCCCATGGACGGCCCACGTTCGCGTGCGCGAGCAATCCGAACCCGGCATGGGCCGTGACCCAAGGAAACGACAGTGAACCTCAATCATTCCTCGGCGCCCGGCGCGCCGGGCGGTCGCGAGCGGCTGCTGCCGGCCCTGATGACCGTGACGGCGGTGAGCGGGCTCATCGACGCGGTCAGCTATCTGGGGCTGGGCCATGTCTTCACCGCGAACATGACCGGCAACGTGGTCATCATCGGCTTCGCCGCCGCCGGCGTCCCCGGCTTCTCGGTGCTCGGCTCGCTGGTGTCGCTGGCCGCCTTCCTTCTCGGGGCGGGGGCGGCCGGCCGTCTGGCAACCGTGATGGGCCACTGGACGTCGCCGAGCCGGCTGCGCTGCATCCTGCTGCTGGAAACGGTGCTGCTGGCCACGGCCACCACCGTCGCCTTCGTCGCAAGCCATGCGGTCCATGCGCTCATCGCCCTGATCGCGCTAGCCATGGGCCTGCGCAACGGGACGGTCCGCAAACTCGCCGTTCCGGATGTGACCACGACGGTGCTGACCCTGACGCTGACCGGACTCGCATCCGACTCGGCCCTGGCAGGCGGTACCAATCCGCGTGCCGGCCGTCGGCTGGCCTCGGTGCTGGCGATGCTGGCAGGCGCGTTCGGAGGAGCCCTGCTCGTGCAGCACACGGGGCTCGGCTGGCCTCTGCTGGCAAGCACATTCGGTACCGCTGCCGCCGTCCTGGCCCTACCACGCGGCCCGTCCGCGGGCTGACTCAAGCCCGCCTGTCAGTCCCCCCTCACTGCGGCCCCAGCAGCCGCTTCACCCCCCACACCCCCCATTTTTTGGGCTTGCTCATTGGAGATGATTTCCATGGCCACTATGCCCGTGGCTGGCCTCCCCCCTGTCAGCGACGACCACGTCGCCGACCTCGTGATCCGCAACGCCAAGCTCTACACCGGCGACCCGACAAACCCCCAGGCCAGCGCCGTCGCCATCAAGGACGGCAAGGTCACCGTGGTCGGTGACGACAACGACGTCGCCCGACTGATCAGCGGCCGGACCCGAGTGGTCGACGCGCTGGGCCGCCGGGTCGTGCCCGGCCTCAACGACTCCCACCTGCACGTGATCCGCGGGGGCCTGAACTACGTCCTGGAACTGCGCTGGGACGGCGTACCGACGCTGCGTCAGGCACTGGCGATGCTGCGCGAGCAGGCCGCCCGCACCCCCAAGGGGCAGTGGGTCAGGGTGGTCGGCGGATGGTCGGCGGACCAGTTCGCCGAGAAGCGCCTGCCGACCCTGGCCGAGCTGAACGCGGCCGCTCCGGACACACCGGTGTTCGTGCTGCACCTGTACCAGTCCGCCCTGATGAACCGCGCGGCGCTGAAGGCGGCGGGATACACCAAGGCCACGCCCGACCCCAAGGGCGGCCAGCTCGTGCGCGGCCGTGACGGGGAGCCGACCGGCATGCTCCTGGCCGCCCCCAGCGCGCTGATCCTGTACTCCACCCTCGCCGCGGCACCGACCCTGCAGGGCGAGGACCTGAAGACCTCCACCCGCCACTTCCTGCGCGAGCTGAACCGATTCGGTCTCACCTCGGCCATCGACGCGGCCGGCGGCTTCCAGAACTTCCCCGACAACTACGGCACCGTCATCGACCTCGCCAAGGCCGGCCAGCTGTCGCTGCGCATCGCCTACCACCTCTTCCCGCAGACCCCGGGACAGGAGATCGACGACCTCAAGCGCTGGATCGACATGGTCAAGCCCGGAGACGGCGACGCATGGCTCCGGCTCAACGGCGCCGGAGAGAACCTGACTTGGTCGGCGGCCGACTTCGAGAACTTCACCGAGCCCAGGCCCGAGCTGGCCGCGGGCTACGAGGGCGACTTCGAGAAGGCCGTACGGCTGCTGATGGAGAACGGCTGGGGCTTCCGGCTGCACGCCACCTACGACGAGACGATCCGCCGCGACCTCGCGGTCTTCGAGAAGCTCGCCGCCGAGGGCCTCTTCCCCGCCGGCAACCGCTGGCTGTTCGACCACGCGGAGACCGTCTCGGGCGAGAGCCTGGACCGCGTCGCGGCACTGGGTGGCGCCATGTCGGTCCAGAACCGGATGTCCTTCCAGGGCGAGGCGTTCGTACGCCGCTACGGCGCCGCTGCCGCAGCAGACGCACCCCCGGTGCGCGCCATGCTGGAGCGCGGCCTGACCGTCGGCGCCGGCACGGACGCCACCCGGGTGTCCTCCTACAACCCGTGGGTCGCGCTGCACTGGCTCGTCTCCGGCCGGACCATCGGCGACCTGACGATCTACCCGCCGGAGAACCGCGTCAGCCGGGAGACGGCACTGACCATGTACACCCAGGCCGGCGCCAAGCTCACCGGTGAGCAGGACGTCAAGGGCATCCTCAAGCCTGGCTTCTACGGCGACCTCGCCGTCCTCTCCGACGACTTCTTCACCGTCCCGGAGCAGGACATCCCGCACATCGAGTCCCTCCTGACCGTCACCGGCGGACGCATTGTGTACGCCGCCGCCGAGTACGAAGGTCTGGACGAGGCGATACCGGCGATCAGCCCGGCTTGGAGTCCGGTCGCCCACTACGGGGGCTACCAGGCCACCGTCAAGCCCAGCATCTCGGGCGCGCGACAGGCGGAGCTGCTCGGCCAGGCCGTCGCCGAGTCCGAGCAGCACCGGCACTGGCGCGCCCAGCGCGGCTTCGCGCCGGAGGCTCCGACCGAGATCTTCGACACCTGCTTCGTGCTCTGAGGCACCGCACCCGACCTCTACCGCACCACCCACCACGCACGAGGAGAGTGTGATGAACACCGGACTGCTCATCCTGAGGCTGGTCGTCGGCCTGCTGTTCGCCGGGCATGGGATCCAGAAGGTCAGCCACCGCCTGGGAGGTCACGGGATCGAGGGTGGAGCTGCGGAGTTCCGAGCGGACGGGTTCCGTGGCGGCCGGCTCACTGCGGCCGCCGCGGGCCTCGGACAGATCACCGCAGGTCTGCTGCTCAGCGCGGGAGCGCTCACCCCTTTGGCGGCCACCATCTCGGCGGGAGTCATGACGGTCGCGGCCACGGTGAAGTGGCGCAACGGGCTCTGGGTGCAGCACGACGGGTACGAGTACCCACTCGTCCTGACCGTCCTGCCGGCCGTGCTGACGCTCACCGGGCCCGGCCGCTGGTCGGTCGACCAGGCCATCGGCCTCCTTCCCTGGGCCCCCTGGTGGGCGGCCTCGGCCGTCGGCCTCGGCATTCTCAGCGGGCTGACGACCCGCGCCGTCCTGGCACGGCCGGGCCTGCCCGTCTGAGTCATCAGGAACATCTGCGCCGCCGTCGCGTTGAGACTGGCATGGAGAGAGAGACGAGAGGGCGGCGGAGGGCGGAGCCCACGCCGCCCTCCACCAGTGGCGACGTCCGTGGTGGCGGCGAGAGCATCGACCGTGAGCTGCTCGACGGGTGGATGCTGGTGATGCAGGGCTTCCAGGCCACGCAGGACTCTCTCGCGAGCGAACTGGCCGAGCGCTTCAACCTCCGCCAAGGCGCCGCCGAGGTTCTGGTGCGCTTGCTCACCGCGCCCAAGAACCGGATGCCGATGACACGCCTGGCACACGAGACACGCATGTCCAGTGGTGGGTTCACCAAGCTTGCCGACCGGCTCTGTGCGGCCGGCCTGACTCGGCGTATGGCCTGTGAGGAAGACCGGCGCCTCATCTACCTCGAACTGACGGACCTGGGCAAGGACACGGCCCGGGCCATCTCCGAGGCGGTTACGGGGATTCTGCGCGATCGAGTCCTCGCCCCTCTCGGCCGCGACGGGTTGGGCAAGCTCGCCGATGCCATGCGCGCGGTGCGCGACGCCAATGACGATCCGGGGAAGTTACGTCGGCACGCGGGACGTCCGAGGACAGAAACGTCGTCTGCGAATGAACTTCCTCATGGGTGAAGCGCAATTACCGAGTTGCGGTGGAGGAAGGCGACGTCAGGCTGACCGTTCCGAGTATTCCGAATCCGCACCGACGCCTTCGTCGTGGTGGTCCACCGGCCCGATAAGTGCCTCACTGATCTCACGCAATTGCTCAACCTGGGCAGGCGTCAAACGGTCGAGGAAATGAGAGCGCACGCAGGCGAGCTGAAGGGGAGCTGCGGCCCGCAAGACATCTCTTCCCGCACCGGTCAGCCTCGCCAGAACGATACGACGGTTGACGGGATCCGGTACGCGCACCACCCAGCCATGCTCCCGTGTGCGGTCCACCAGATGAGAGAGTCTGCTGGTCGATATGCCCATCCGCCGGGCCAACTTGGTCAGGCCCAATTGCCCCTCAGGAGCTTCCGCCAGCCAAGAGAGCATCTCATAGTGGATCTGCCACATGCCGGTCTCACGTCGGAATCCCTGCCCGACCTGCTCAGTGAGCCACCGTGCCGCACTACTGAAGACGCGCAGAGAGTGCTGCGCGTCAACGCCGGCCGATTCAATGCTCTCCACATGGACTCCTTGAATTCCGCGACACTCCTCAGTGTAATTTAATATTGAACCAAAGGGGAAGTGTGACGTACGCACTTGGTCAGACGCCTTTTCCGGTCACCAGCACGGCATGGGCGATTCCGGTGAGGTTGCCCTGTGCGACGAGGATCTCCTTGCGGTCCGATCCGTCGAGGCCGGCGGTGTAGATGCTGCCGCCCAGGTCGGTCACGTACATACGGCCGCCGTCCGGGTCGAGGGCGATGCCGATGCCTTCCATCAGGTGGGTGAGGAGGATCTCGGGCGAACGTACTGCGTTCGGCGGGTGCATGGGTGCGCGATTCACGGTGTTGCCCCGGGGCGGGTCGCCGCGGTCCGTCCAGTACAACAGGCGCTGCGCGTGGTCGAGTTCGAGGTCGATCGGCTCCGGCAGTCCTTCGAAGAGCACTTCGATGTCGCTGCGTTCGGCCGCGCTCTGCCCCTCGGGAAGGTCGATTCCGGCCCGCAGGATCTTCCCCTCCCCCGCGTCGCTCGGGCCCTTCTGGGACCAGTAGAGATGTCCGCCGACCGGGTCGACGGCGACTCCCACGCACCACCTTCTCTCGTCCTGGCGGTCGTCGGCTCCCTGTCCCGTCTGCACGAGTGTCTCGACGTTCGAGCCGTCGAGTTCGCAGCGCATCACGCGCATGCCCTCACGATCACCCCAGTACAGCTTCCGGCCCACGGCCTCGAAGTGGAGCTGCTTCGGGGTGTGCGTGACGCCGCTCGGCACGATCGTCGTCCGGTTGCCTCCGTCCAGGTCCACACGCTCGATCGAGCCGTCGTTCTCCCCCGGCACACCCATGTTCGTCCAGTAGATGTGCCCGGCCGCCACATCGACCGCCACCCCGTCAGGAACCCTGCACCCGGTGACGAGGACCGTCTTGCCCGAGCCGTCGGGATGCACGCAGAACAGCCGGCCGCCACCGCTGGCTTCGAGTACGAACAGCCTTTCCTGCCGCTGCGTCATGCCCCCTCCTCTGTCACGGGGTCGGCTGTGGACCCCGGGGCGGAGGAGTCATGCCGGGCGCGCACGGCCAGCAGGGCCGAGAGCATCGCGTCGCGCCGGTCGGCCAGCTCGTCGACCGAGTGGCCGCTCGCCTCATCGAGGACACCGGCCACGATCGTCTGCTGGAGCTCGGGTGTGAACTCGGGGGTGCCCAGGTCCTGCCAGGACGCCACCATCCGCGGCATGAGCGTCTCCATGAAGTGCTGGATGCCGCCCTCTCCTCCGCCCAGATGCCACAGCAGATGGGGTCCCATGACACCCCATCTGAGCCCCGGGCCCCAGGACACCGCGTCGTCGGAGTCGGCCACGTCGAGCACGCCCTCCTGGACCAGGTACACCACCTCGCGGTACAGCGCGGCCTGGATGCGGTTGGCGACGTGCCCGGGAAGTTCCTTCTTGAGGTGGACCGGTTTCTTGCCGATCGCGGCGTAGAACGCCATGACGTCCCGGACCGTGTCCGGATCGGTCCTCGTGCCGCCGACGACCTCGACCAGAGGGACGATGTGCGGCGGGTTGAAGGGATGCCCGATGACGGTCCGCTCCGGGCGCCGACACTCGGCCTGGATGACGCTCATCGTGATGCCCGATGAACTCGACGCGAGAATCGCGTCCGGCGGCGTGGCCTCGTCGATGTCGGCGAACAGCTTCACCTTGAGCTCCGGCCGCTCCGGTGCGTTCTCCTGGACGAAGTCGGCGTCCGCGACGGCCTGACGCAGGTCAGTGGTGAAGCTCAGCCGGTCGGGCGAAGCCCCGGGCGCGAGCCCGATCGAGGCGGCCGCGTCCCATGCCGCCTCCACGTACGCCCGCAGAGCCGTCTCCGCGGTGGGGGCGGGATCGGTCGCCGTGACGTCGAACCCGCGAACGAGATAGTGCGTCGCCCAGCTCGCACCGATCGTGCCGGTCCCTACGATCGCCACACGCTGGACAGGCCTGTGCGCATTCATGACTGGTCACTGCTCCTGAGAGAATTGGATACGGGGACGTAGGGGGCTGACGTGACCGGTATCAACGGCCGTGCCAGACGGGCGCGCGCTTCTCGGCGAACGCCAGTGCGCCTTCCCGGGCGTCCTCGCTGGTGGCCAGCCCGCTCGTGAGCTCGTCCTGGCGTGTGAACGCGTCGCTCTCGTTCAGGCCCTGGGTTTCGCGCAGGACCTCCTTGACGGCTGCGAGCGCCAGCGGTGCGTTCCGCGCGACGCGCTCCGCCAGTTCCCGGGCCACAGCCAACGCGGTGCCAGGTGGAGTGACTTCGTTGACGAGCCCGTACTGCTTGGCTTCTGCAGCGGTCAGCGGCTCGCCGGTGAGCAGTACGCGCGCGGCGACGTGGTACGGAAGGCGGCGCGGCAGCCGGACCAGTCCGCCCTCTGCCGCCACGAGACCGCGGGTGGTCTCGGGAAGCCCGAACCGGGCGTCCTCCGCGGCGACGATCAGATCGCAGGCGAGCACCATCTCGAAGCCGCCGCCGAGCGCCCAGCCCTCGACCGCGGCGATCAGCGGCTTGCGCACCGCCGCGCGGGTGAGCCCGCCGAACCCCCGGCCGGGGAGCACCGGCAGCTCCCCCTTGGTGAAGGCTTTCAGGTCCATGCCGGCGCTGAACACCCCGCCTGCACCCGTGAGGACGCCGACCGAGAGTTCCGGGTCCGCGTCGAGCAGATCCACGGCCGCCGCGAGTTGTACCGCGACCTCATGGTCGACGGCGTTCTTCTGTGCCGGGCGGTTGATGGTGACGGTCAGCACTCCGCCGCGGCGCTCGTGCAGCACCATGGCGGCCGCTTCGGGCGCCGTGCTCATTGCGGCGCCTGCGCTTGCGTCGAGCCGGGAATCGCTCCCTGGGCGCGCAGTTCGGCGATGTCGGCAGGGCCGAATCCCAGCTCGGCGAGGATTCCGTCGTTGTGCTCGCCAAGGTCCGGGGCCCGCTTCGCCGGGACTTTCTCGACGCCTCGCACAGTGACCGGGCTGTTGATGGTGTACTCCAGCCCGCTGACCCCTGCCAGCGGCACGACGATGTCGTTCGCGAGCAACTGCGGGTCCTGTGCTGCCTCCTCGGGTGTCTGGATGAGGCTGTAGGTGACGCGTTCCCGGGTCAGGGCGTCCTTCCAGTGGGCGAACGGGCGTGAGCGGAACTCGGCGTCGAGCAGTTCCGTCAGCGCGGCGGAGTTCTTGACGAAGCCCTCGATGCCGGTGAAACGGGGGTCCTCGAGCAGCTCGGGATGCCCGATGGCCCGCGTGAGTCCCGGCCAGTGCGGGGGTGAGGCCACCAGCATGAACCACTCGTCGTCCGCGGTTCGGTAGGGATTGATCAGGGGGTTCGCTGGTGCCTTCCGGTCGTGCAGCTCGAACGGGGTGCCGCCGGCGAGCGCGCCGGCCACGAGTGTTCCCGTCGCCCATACGCCTGCGGCGAGCAGCGACGTCCCGACACTGGCCCCTTGTCCTGTCCGCTCGCGGCGGTAGAGGGCGGTCACGATCGCGGCGTAGATCGCGATCGCCGACATGTAGTCACCGCTGCCCCAGACCGGCACCGTCGGCGGCGCTCCCGCGTCCCGGGTGGAGGCCAGCAGCCCGCTGCGCGACCAGGCGGCGGTCAGGTCGAAGCCCGGCAGTCCGGCGTCGGGACCGGCATCCCCGAAGCCCGTGATGTCGGCGTAGACGACTCTCGGGTTCCAGCCCGAGACCTCCTCGTAGCCGAGGTGCAGCTTCTCGCGCGTGCCGTGCGGGAAATTGGTGATCACCACGTCGGCCCACTGGACGAGCCGCTTGAGAACCTCGGTGGCCGCTGGGGACTTCAGGTCGAGCACCATGCCCCGCTTGTTGCGGTTGGCGAGGTGCCAGCTGTAGTTGGCCTCGGCCCGGGGGCTGGGCGGCACGGAGCTGAGCCGCCGCTGGGGGTCCCCCTTGTCCGGTGGCTCGATCTTGATGACGTCCGCTCCGAAGTCGGAGAGTACGGTGGCCGCGGCCGGTCCCGCGATGAAGCTCGACGCGTCGAGGACCTTCAAGCCGGTGAAGACGGATTCGGTGGTCATGGTCGTCACCTCACGAAGGCGCTCAGGCCGCCGGTCACGGCACGTCCGACGATGAGGGTCTGGATCTCCCGTGTGCCCTCGTACGAGTAGATGGCCTCCGCGTCGGCGACGAAGCGGCCGATCTTGTAGTCGAGGACGATCCCGTTGCCGGCCATCAGCTCCCGCGCCCACCCGACGTTCTCGCGCATCCGCACGGTGCAGTGGGCCTTCGCCAGCGCGGACTGCTCGTCCCGGTACACCCCGGCGTCCTGCAACTGGGCCAGTCGCGTCACCATCCCGCAGGATGCCGTGGCGTTGCCGAGCATCTTCACCAGCAGGTCCTGCACGAGCTGGAAGCCCCCGATGGGGCGACCGAACTGCTCGCGCTCCTTCGCGTAACTCAGGGCGATCTCGTAGGCGCCGAACATCACCCCCACCGCCTGCCACGCCACGCCGCTGCGCGTCTGGCGCAGGATCTTGGCGGTGTCCTTGAAGGAGTTCGCGTTCTGCAGCCGGTTGGACTCCGGGACGCGGCAGCCGTCGAGCACGATGTCGGCGTTCTGCACGATCCGCAGCGCCATCTTGTTCTCGATCTTCGTCGCGGTGAACCCGGGGGTGTCCTTCTCCACGACGAATCCCAGCACATGCTGTGTCTCGACATCGCGGGCCCAGATGACGACCAGGTCGGCGAACGTCGCGTTGCCGATCCATCGCTTGGCTCCGTCGAGGATCCATCCGTCGCCGTCACGTCGCGCGGTGGTCCGCAGGCCGCCCGCCACGTCGGATCCGCCGTGCGGCTCGGTCAGCCCGAAGGCGCCGATCTTCTCGAAGCGGCTCATCGCCGGCAGCCACCGCCGCTTCTGCTCGTCGGAGCCGCAGGCGAGGATGGTGCCCATGGCCAGACCTGTGTGCACGCCGAAGAACGTCGCCAAGGACGCGTCGAAGTGTGCGAGCTCCAGCGCGGTGAAGCCCGAGAAGAGGTTGCTCGGTCTGGATTCCGGGGAGTCGGGGTCGGCCCATTCCATCAAGCCCAGCTTCCCGAAGCCCTCCACCAGCTGGAAGGGGAACTCGGCCCGGGCCCAGTAGTCGTCGACGAGCGGGGCGGCCTGCGTGCGCAGGAAGTCGCGCAGGGATGCGATCTTCCCCCGTTCCTTCTCCGACAGCAGTTCCTCATGGGCGTAGAAGTCGGCGGGCAGCAGCCCTGCGTCCAGGTAGGGACCGGACGGTGTCGGCAAGGTCGTCGTACCGCTCATGGCGATCTCCCTCAAGCGCTGTGGGCACGGCTCGCAGGTCCGTGCCCTGGAGCGCACTTCTGCGCGGCGATTCGGTTCTCTGGCGCGATTGAACGAGGAGTCGTGGCCGGTTCCCCGGACCCGCGCCGCCATGGGGTGCCTTTGCCACCGTGTATCACCCCAGTGGCCCGCCGCAGCCCGGTGAGACAGGGGCGTGGGAAGAGTCAGCGCGCTCATCGGGGCCCCGCGAGTGGCCGTGGAGTCCAGCAGGGCCCGCGTCCGGTGTCGGTTGGGTCCGCCGCGGCACGCACGCCTGTTTCGTGCAGGGCGGCGCGCGGATCGTGCAGGAATTCACGCGGACGTCATTCGCATACTCGGTGGCTCAAGGGAACGACGCGACCGGATGACACGCGGAGGCAGTTCGATGCGGACGTTCGTCTACACATCCCACCCCTCGCGGGTGGTCTTCGGTGCCGGCACGGTCGGCCGCCTCGGCGAGGAGGTCGAGCGGCTCGGCTGCTCCCGGGTGCTGCTGCTGTCCAGTGGGCCCCTCGCGGCGGCCTCCGGCCGGGTGCGCCAGGCGCTCGGCGGCCTGCTGGCGGCGGAGTTCGACGGCGCGGTCATGCACACCCCGGTGGAGGTGACCGAGCGGGCTCTCGAGGTGCTCGGCGAGGCCTCCGTGGACGGCATCGTCGCCGTCGGGGGCGGTTCGACGACGGGCCTGTCGAAGGCGCTGGCTCTGCGTACGGGACTGCCGCAGGTGATCCTGCCGACCACGTACGCCGGGTCGGAGGTGACCCCTGTCCTCGGCGAGACCCAGGAGGGGCGCAAGGTCACCCGGTCGTCTCCGGAGATCCTGCCCGAGACCGTCGTCTACGACGTCGACTTCACCCTGACCCTGCCGCTGTCCCTGACGGTCACGAGTGGCATCAACGCGCTCGCCCACGCCGTCGAGGCCCTGTACTCCGCGGATGCCAACCCCGTCACCGACCAGCAGGCCCTCGACGCGATCTCCCGTATCGCCCGGGCGCTGCCCCGCCTCGCGGCCGACCCGGCCGACCTGGAGGCGCGCGCCGATCTGCTGCACGCGGCCTGGCTCGCCGGGACCTGCCTCGCGACGGTGGGTATGGGCCTGCACCACAAGCTGTGCCACACGCTCGGCGGCAGCTTCGATCTGCCGCATGCCGAGACGCACACCGTCGTGCTGCCGCATGCCATGGCCTACAACGCGCACGCGGTGCCCGGCGTGATGCGCCGTATCGCCGACGCCCTGGGCGTGCCGGACGCCCCGAGCGGCGCGTACGACCTGGTCGCTTCCCTGGGCGGCCCGACCTCGCTGCGCGATCTCGGCATGCCGAAGTCCGCCCTCGCCCGCGCGGCCGCGCTGGCCACCTCGGCGCCGTACCCGAACCCGCGCGAGCTGACCGCCGAGGGCATGGCGGAGCTGCTGGCCGGTGCCTGGCACGGACGCCGCCCCGAGGGCCCTCGGTCCACGGAAGCACAGGTTGCCCGTCTCACCGAACAGGTCGTGGCCAGCTTCGCGCAGGCCCCCGACCCGCGCGTCCGAACCCTGCTGAGCGACCTGGTCCGCCATCTGCACACCTTCGTCACCGCCAACGACGTCACCGACACCGAATGGCAGTACGCCATCGACTTCCTCACCCGCACCGGCAGCATCTGCAGCCCGACGCGACAGGAGTTCGTGCTGCTGTCGGACACACTCGGCGTCTCGAGCGCCGTGGACCTGCTCACCAACTCCCGTACGCCGCACACCACCCCGTCCGCGGTGCTCGGTCCCTTCTACGTGGAGGGCCCGCCCGACACCCCGCACGGCGGCGACATCTCCGGCGGGCTCCCCGGCACCCCGCTCTGGGTGGACGTGCGGGTCACGGACGCCCACGGTGCGCCGGTCAGGGACGCGGTCGTGGACGTGTGGCAGTCCAACGAGGACGGTTTCTACGACGTCCAGCTCCCGGACCTGGAAGGGCCCGTGCTGCGTGGCCGGCTGCGCACCGACGCCGAGGGGCGGATCACGTTCTGGTCGATCCTGCCCGCGGAGTACCCGATCCCGCAGGACGGGCCGGTCGGGCGGATGCTCGCCGCTCTCGGGCGCCATCCCTACCGGGCACCCCACCTCCACTTCATGTTCGACGCGCCCGGCCACCGCCGGCTCGTCACCCAGCTGTTCGTGTCGGGCGGCGCCTACCTGGACAGCGACACCGTCTTCGGCGTCAAGGACGAGCTCATCGTCGACTTCGCCCCGCAGACCGGCCCCACCCCCGACGGCCGCCGGGTCGACGGCGAGTGGCGCCGGCTCGACTACACCTTCCGTCTCGCCCCCCTGGCCGGATGACCGAGGAGCGCCCACCCATGACCATCACCTCCGCTCACGACACGTACGACACCGACGTCCTCGTCGTCGGCAGCGGGCCCGCCGGGGGTTCCGCCGCGCTCCTGCTGGCCGACTACGGCATCCGCACCCTCCTGGTGACGAAGTACGGCTGGCTGGCCAACACGCCCCGGGCGCACATCACCAACCAGCGCACCATGGAGGTCCTGCGCGACCTCGGCGTGGAATCCGAGGCGCTGGCCGTCGGCAGCCCGTCCCACCTCATGGGCGACACGGTGCTGTGCACCTCGCTGACCGGGCACGAGATCGGCCGCATCCGCACCTGGGGCACCGGGCCCGAGAGAGTCAGCGAATACGCGGGCAAGAGCCCCTGCGAGATGATCGACCTGCCGCAGACCTACCTGGAGCCGATCCTCGTGAACAACGCGGCGGCCCGCGGCGCCAAGGTCCGCTTCGACACCGAGTTCCTCAGTTTCACCCAGGACGAGAGCGGCGTCACCGCACGACTGCGCGACCGGGTCCGCGGCGACGAGTTCACCGTGCGGGCCCGCTATCTGATCGGCGCGGACGGCGGGCGCAGCACGGTCGCCGAGCAGCTCGGCCTTCCCTTCGACGGCCGCATGGCCAAGGCCGGCAGCATGAACATCGTCTTCAAGGCCGACCTCACCCGGTACTGCGCCCACCGGCCGAGCGTCCTGTACTGGGTGCTGCAGCCCGGGGCGGAGACCGGCGGCATCGGGATGGGCCTGGTCCGCATGGTCCGTCCGTGGAACGAGTGGCTGCTGGTGTGGGGTTACGACATCGAGCAGCCTCCGCCGGAGGTGGACGAGGAAGCGGCGCGGCGGATCGTGCGCGACCTGATCGGCGACCCCGACCTGCCGGTGGAGATCACGTCCACCTCGCTGTGGACGGTCAACCACAGCTACGCCTCGGCGTACGGGTCCGGGCGGGTCTTCTGTGCGGGCGATGCGGTGCACCGTCATCCGCCGTCCAACGGGCTCGGCTCCAACACCTCCGTACAGGACTCGTACAACCTGGCCTGGAAGCTCGCGATGGTGATCCGCGGCGAGGCCGGCCCCGAGCTGCTGGACACCTACTCCGCCGAACGGGCCCCCGTCGGGCGGCAGATCGTCGAGCGGGCCAACCTCAGCCGCGACCAGTTCGGCCCGATCTTCGACGTCCTCGGCATCGGTGGCGGCAGTGACCACCAGGCCATCACCGAGGGGCTCGCCGCGATAGGCGCACCGACGCCGGAGGGCGCCAAGAAGCGGCGCCGGCTCGAAGAGGCGATCCAGCTCAAGAACTACGAGTTCAACGCACACGGCGTCGAGATGAACCAGCGCTACGTCTCCTCCGCGGTGCTTCCCGACGACGACTTGGCCGAAGTCTGGGAGCAGGACCGAGAGTTGGTGGCCCAGCCGACCACCCGACCCGGCGCGAAACTGCCGCACGCCTGGCTCGTCGATGCCCACGGCGAACGTCTGTCCACGCTCGACGTCGTCGGCGACGGCACCTTCACCGTGCTGACCGGCCTGTCGGGCGATGTCTGGGACACGGCCGCGACCGCGTGCGGGGCAGAACTCGGCGTTCCGCTGCGGGTGGCGCGTATCGGTGACGCCGACTGCCGTGACGTGTACGGCGAATGGAGCCGGGTCAGCGAGATCGCTGAGGACGGCGTGCTGCTGGTGCGCCCGGACGGCTACGTCGCCTGGCGCCGCGCCACCGCCCCCGAGTCCGCGCAGACGGCGCGGGACGAGCTGCTCGGCGTACTGCGCCGGGTGCTGGCCCGGTAGGAGAGAACGGGATGGACAAGGTGATGGCCACGGCCGCGGAGGCCCTGGCGGACGTGACGGACGGACGGTCGTTCGCCGTCGGCGGCTTCGGGCTGAGCGGTGTCCCGGAGGTGCTCATCGGCGCCCTGTACGAGAGCGGGGCGAGCGGCCTGACGGTCGTGTCGAACAACTGCGGCGTCGACGGCCGTGGCCTCGGGATCCTGCTGGCCGCGGGCCGGATCAACCGGGTCACGGGCTCGTACATCGGCGAGAACAAGGAGTTCGCCCGTCAGTACCTCGCGGGCGAGCTGGAGGTCGAGCTGACGCCGCAGGGCACGCTCGCCGAGCGGCTGCGGGCGGGAGGCGCGGGGATCCCGGCCTTCTACACCCCGGCCGGCGTCGGCACACAGGTCGCCGAGGGCGGCCTGCCGTGGCGCTACGCGGCCGACGGCTCGGTCGCCGTGGCCTCGCCGGCCAAGGAGGTGCGGACCTTCGACGGCGTCGACCACATCCTGGAACACGCCATCACCACGGACTACGCGCTGGTCAGGGCGGCACGCGGGGACCGCCACGGCAACCTCGTCTTCCGCCGCGCGGCCCGTAACTTCAACCCGCTGGCCGCCATGGCCGGGCGCATCACCGTCGCGGAGGTGGAGGAGCTGGTCGAGCCGGGCGTACTCGACCCCGACGAGATTCATCTGCCGGGGGTGTTCGTGCAGCGCGTCGTGGCGCTCACCCCCGAGCAGGCGGCCGACAAGGGAATCGAGAAGAGGACGGTGCGCGAGCGATGAGCTGGAGCAGGGACGAGATGGCGGCGCGCGCCGCGAGCGAGCTGCGGGACGGAGACTACGTCAACCTGGGCATCGGGCTGCCCACCCGCGTGGCCGACTTCCTGCCCCCGGGCGTCGACGTCGTCCTGCACTCGGAGAACGGGCTGCTCGGCGTCGGGCCGTACCCGTCGCCCCACGAGGTCGACGCCGACCTCATCAACGCGGGCAAGGAGACCGTGACCGTACGGCCGGGAGCGTCCTTCTTCGACTCCTCGCTCTCCTTCGGCATGATCCGCGGCGGCCACATCGACACCGCCGTCCTCGGCGCCCTCCAGGTCTCGGTCCGCGGGGACCTCGCCAACTGGGCGGTCCCCGGAAAGATGATCAAGGGGATGGGCGGGGCGATGGACCTCGTGCACGGCGCCGGCCGGGTCGTCGTACTCATGGAGCACACGACGAAGGACGGCACCTCCAAGATCGTCGAGGAGTGCACGCTGCCCCTGACGGGCCGTGGCTGCGTGGACCGGATCATCACCGACCTGTGCGTCCTCGACGTCACGCCCCACGGGCTCGAACTCATCGAGACCGCACCGGGTGTGACGGCAGATCAGATCGCTGCCCATACGCCCCTGACCACCCATAGCTGGACTGCTGGGAGCAACTGATGATCGAGCGAACGCGTGACGTGTACGTCGTCGACGCCGTCCGAACCCCGTTCGGCCGCTACGGCGGTGCCCTGGCGGGCGTACGCCCGGACGACCTCGCCGCCGGTGTGCTGCGCGCCCTGGTGGAGCGCAGCCCCGGCCTGGACCCCGCGCGCATCGACGACGTGCTGCTCGGCAACGCCAACGGCGCGGGCGAGGAGAACCGCGATGTGGCCCGCATGGCCGTCCTGCTCGCCGGACTCCCGGTCACCGTGCCCGGCGCCACGGTCAACCGGCTGTGCGGATCCGGCATGGAAGCCGTCATCCAGGCGGCCCGCGCCATCGCGCTCGGTGACGCCTCCATCGCGGTGGCGGGCGGTGTCGAGTCCATGAGCCGCGCGCCCTGGGTGCTGCCGAAGCCGGAGCGGGCCTTCCCGGCGAAGGACCAACAGCTGTACTCCACGACCCTCGGCTGGCGCATGGTGAACCCGCGGATGCCCGCGGAGTGGACGATCCCGCTCGGCGAGAGCGCGGAGCTCGTGGGCGCCAAGTACGCCGTCACCCGGGAGGCGCAGGACGCGTTCGCCCTGGCGAGCCACCGCAACGCCGCCCGCGCCTGGAGCGAGGGCAAGTACGCGGGAGAGGTGGTCCCCGTCGACGGGGTGGACCTGACCCGCGACGAGGGCATCCGGGACAACACCTCCCTGGAGGCACTCGCCCGGCTCAAGCCCGCCTTCACCTCCGACGGCACGATCACGGCCGGCAACGCCTCGCCGCTCAACGACGGGGCGGCCGCGCTGCTGCTCGCCGACGAGGACGGCCTCGCCGCGATCGGGCGTGAGCCCCTGGCCCGGGTCCGGGCTGCGGCGGTGACGGGCATCGAGCCGCAGTACTTCGGACTCGGCCCGGTCGACGCCATCCGCAAGGTGCTCGACAAGGCGGCGGTCGCCCCGGGCGATCTCCACACGATCGAACTGAACGAGGCCTACGCCGCCCAGGCGCTGGCCTGCCTGGCCGCTCTGCCGGGGCTGGACCCAGAGGTCGTCAACCCGCGCGGCGGCGCCATCGCCATCGGCCACCCGCTGGGCGCGTCGGGCGCCCGTATCACCGGAGCGGTCGCACACCAGCTGGCCGCCGCGGGCACCGGCACGGGCCTGGCGGCACTGTGCATCGGGGTGGGCCAGGGGCTGGCGCTGGTACTGGAACGCTGAGGGCCGGGGTCCGCGAGAGGCCTCCTCAGCCGGACCGGCGCAGCGCGGCCGGGGTGGTGCCCAGCCGGGCGCGCATCACCCGGGTGAGATGCTCCTGGTGGGAGAAGCCGCAGGCGACGGCCACCTCCGCGATCGGAGTGGAGCCGGTGCGCAGCATCCGGCACGCGGCCTCCACGCGCAGCTTGAGCAGGAACTGGTGGGGCGACTGGCCGGTGCTCGCCCGGAACCTCCGCGTGAACTGGCTCGGGCTCAGCGAAGCGGCGTCGGCGAGGTCCGCGATCGGCAGCGGTTCGGCGAGGCGCTGCTCCATGAGGTCGCGGACGGCGGCCAGCTGCCGGTCGGACAGTCCGGACCGGTCGGGTGGTGGTGTGGTCGCACGGGCGCCGTGACGGCGTACGAGCTGCGCGGCGAGCATCCCGGTCAGGTGGTCGGTGTACGTGCGGGCCGACGGCTCCCAGGAGCGGACCGCGCCCTCCAGCGCGAGCAGGAGCTGTTCGGCGAGTGGATCACTGACCCCGAGTTCCTCGGTCAGCTCCACGGGCCGTCCGCCGTTCGCGTCGCACAGGGCGTCGTCCGTGAGGTAGGCGTGGATCGTGTCCAGGCGCCCGCCGAGCTCGACGGCGAGACTCCGGCCGGCCGGCTGCAGGAAGAGCCCACCGGCCGGGATCGTCCGTGACCGCGTGCCCGCACCATGCCCCCGCCGTACCGTGACGGGGCCGCTGAGGTGCAGGATCACCAGATGGGTGGGGGCCGGACCGAACGCCGCGCGGTAGGGCTGCTCCATCTGCGCGGAGAGGTACAGCCGGTCCCATCCAAGCCCTGAGCTGCTGTGTCGTGCGCCCACACCAGGCTGTAGCAGGATGCCGAGGGTGTCGGTCAGGCCGAGTTCCGTCATGTATTGCGACCTCCTCACGGCAACCCCATATAGTTGAAGAGTAAACCAGGCGCCGTCCGTCGAGAAGTGACCGAATCGCCCGAACGCGATCCATTCGAGCGCGGAGCGCAACCACGAACGGCACGTGATGTGGCGCTGCGTCGCAGGTGACAGCCTGTGCACACAGGCAGCACCCGCCGTCCGGTCGTGTCGACCGAGCATCCAGGCTGGGCCGACGAGGTCGGTGGGGCAGCCGCCGGCCGCCCGGTGAGTGTGGCCTTCGACCCGATCGGCGGGAAGCCGGCGGAGAGCCTTCTGGACCTGTTGACGCCGGGCGGGAAGCTGGTCAGCTACGGGCAGATCGCCCAGGAGCCGATCTCGGTGCACGCGTCGACGCTGCTGCTCAAGTCGCTGACGCTGCGGGGCAAGAACATCGGCCGGTGGCTGTCCGAGGTCTCCGCCGAGCGGCGGGCATCCGACGTCGCCGCCGCGAAGCTGATCGCGCCGGCGCTCAAGGACCAGTTCGAGGTGGCCTCCACGTACGGCCTCGGCGGACTGGCCGACGCCGTCGGACACGCAGTACGGCCCGGCAAGGTCGGCACCGTCCTCGTCCGCCCTTGGTAGCTCCCACTGCCCGGGCGGGGGCATAGAGCGACCGTCGGCACGCCCGCCATCCTGGCCGTCGTCACCATCCGTGATCACCCTGCGCCGCCGGAGCCGGGCATCGTTGCCGGACCGCCGGGGGTGCGTCGGCCTCCGGTTTGCACGCCGACGATGTGCACAGCAGGCTGCTCCTATGGACCACACCCCGAAAGGCAGCGTGCTCCCTCTGCTGGTGACGGGCGCGGCGGGTAGCGTCAGCGCCGTCGGACGAACCGTGGTCGAAATTCTCCGGCAACGGGACCTGCCCGTGCGGGCCATGGTGCGTCGCGACGACGAACGGGCGGAGGCGCTGCGCGCGAAGGGTGCCGAGGTCGTCGTCGGAGACCTCACGCGTGCGGGCGATGTGGCTGACGCCCTGTCCGGTTGCGGGCGGATGTACTTCGGCATGAGCGTATCGGCGCAGTATCTGGAGGCTGCCATGACGGTGGCGGCCGTGGCGCGTGCGTACGGGCGCCTGGAAGCGCTCGTGAACATGTCGCAGCTGACCGTCTCCGAGATGGACCTCACCAGCGACTCCGAGTCTGTGCAGCAACGGCACCACTGGCTGGTGGAGCAGGTCCTCGGCTGGTCAGGCCTGCCCGTCGTCCAGATCAGGCCCACCGTGTTCATGGAGAACCCGCTGTTCCGTGTCGGCTTCTCCTCGATCGCGAAGGACGGAAGCATCAGACTGCCCTTCGGCCAGGCGAAAACCTCCCCCGTGGCAGCCGGGGACGTCGCCCGGGTCGTGGCGGAGATCCTGGCCGATCCGTCCCGGCACACCGGCCGCATCTATGAGCTGACCGGCCCCCGCTCGGAGGACATCTCCGCCATGGCGGCGGAGGTTTCCACAGCTCTGGGCCGGCCGGTCAGTTACACCGACGTCGGCCTGCAGGAATGGATCGACGACGACCTCAGACCGCTGGGGCTGCCGGACCACGTCTTCCAGCACATCTCGACCATGGCTCGCCTTCACGCGGAGAACCGATACGACCGCAAGGCGGACGGCGTCGAGCAGGTCACAGGGCGGCCTCCTACCGGGGTGGCCGAATACGTCCGTGAGAACCCCAGCCTGCTCAGTCCCTGAAGCCGAATCCTCGCGGATCGGGTCGCGTAGATGTCAGAAGACGCTTCCGCGAAGTCGTCCACATACCGGGCAGCTGGGGCAGTCACGACGCGTGGCCGCCACCGCTCCACGCCGCCATGAGCTTCGAGGACATCCGAGACCAGGTCGCTCATTGTCTCCTGCTGTCCCAGTGAGCCGGGTGCCGTCCAATACCACCTCACGCACGTCTACTCGAAGCTCCGCATCTACTCCCGCAGCGAACTGGTTGGGTCAAATCCCTCGCTCTGTTGGCGCTTCCAGCGCGACATGGCTGTACGCACGCTCGGCCCTGACGAACGTGGAGGAGTCGGCGGCTCGGGGCACCGTGTGCGTCACATCTCCGGCCCCGACCAGAAGTCGGGCGGGACGATACCGACGGAGCGGCCGTGGGGGTCCAGGAGGCGCCCCATCAGCTTGTCCTGGCGCAGGGCGATGACGCGGTCGACGATGTCGAGGCTCGGGTGGGCGGTGGCGAGCTGGGTCTCCAGGCGCAGGACGTCGCTGGCGGAGTGCAGGCTGGCCTGGAGGATGAGGTTGTGAGGGCCGCTGACGGCGGCGCAGTTGCGGGTCTCGGGCAGACGGACGAGGGCGTGCCCGATCTCGGGGAGATCGGCGGGTGGGACTCTGGCCCAGAGGGTGACCGCGACGGGCCAGCCACCGAGGGGGCGGGCGAAGTCGCAGCGGAACCGCAGCAGGCCGCGTCGGGTGAGCTGTTCGGTGCGGCGTTTTGCGGTGTTGAGGCTGACGCCGAGGTCGCTCGCCAGGGTCTGGTAGGAGGCGCGGCCGTCGTGGGCGAGCCGGGTGATGAGGACGCGGTCGAAGAGGGTGATCTCGCCCGGGGCGGCAGGGGTTCGGGCCGGGGGCGGGCCGGTCAGCTGGGCACGCTGGGTTGGGTCCAGGGCGGCGATGCGCCATCGGCCGCCCTCGGTGAACATGTGGGTGACGATCCGGGCCTCCACCTTGGTGATACCGGGAAGGCGCGGGAGCAGGTCCAGGGTGTAGCGGGAGAGGGCCGGCAGGTCGCGGGTGGCGACGATGGCGAGGATGTCGTGGCCGGCGGCCGCGCGTTCGATCGTGAGCATGTGGGGGTGGGCGCTCAGTGCCTGGGCGACCCCGGTGGTGGCGCCGGGAGCGCAGTCGATCACGACGAAGGCCACGCAGATCTGCTCGAACAGGCGTGGGCCGGGTGAGAATCCCACCCAGGCGGCGCCCTGCTCGGACAGGCGGCCGAAGCGGCGGGCGACGGTGACCGGGTCGACCTCCAGGGCACGCCCGAGCTCGGTCCATGAGGCCCGCGGCTGCAGCTGCAAGGCGTTGATCAGCGCCAGGTCGTCCTCTGTCAGCAGCGCTGGTGCATCATCCTGCATGATCCTCTCCTGCGAGGCATAATCCTGCGTTTGGCGGCTTTCACGCGTCACTCTCCCATTGTGGACTTCAGGGGCCCGCACCTGTCGAGCATGAGGAGGGCCGGACCATGGCGTACGGCGACTATCAGGACGAGATCTACATGGACGGGCTGCGCGGGGTCGTGCCGCGCTTCCCGATGACCTACGACGAACTGGAGCCGCTGGCTCAGGCCGCGATGCCCGCCTCGGTGCGCTCCTACGTCATGGCCGGAGCAGGCGACGAACGCACCCAGCGAGCCAACGTCACCGCGTTCGAACGCTGGGGTCTCGTCCCGCGGATGATGGTGGGGGCCACGGACCGGGACCTGTCCGTCGACCTGTTCGGGATGCGTCTGCCCTCACCGCTGTTCATGGCCCCGGTCGGCGTGATCGGGCTGTGCGCGCAGGACGGCCACGGCGATCTCGCCACGGCCCGTGCCGCCGCCCGCACCGGCGTGCCGATGGTCGCCTCCACCCTGACCGTCGATCCGCTGGAGGAGGTCGCCGCCGAGTTCGGCGCCACCCCGGGCTTCTTCCAGCTCTACACGCCCACAGACCGTGAGCTGGCCGAGAGCCTGGTGCACCGGGCCGAGAAGGCCGGCTTCAAGGGCATCGTGGTCACCCTGGACACCTGGATCACCGGCTGGCGCCCCCGCGATCTCGCCGTCAGCAACTTCCCCCAGCTGCGCGGGAACTGCCTGACCAACTACACCAGCGACCCCGTCTTCCGCGCCCGCCTTGCCCGCAGTCCGGAGGACGACCCGGCGGCCGCGGTCACCGAGTGGGTGCGGATCTTCGGCAACCCGCTCACCTGGGACGACCTGTCCTGGCTGCGCTCGATCACCGACCTGCCGCTGATCCTGAAGGGCATCTGCCACCCGGACGACGTCCGCCGCGCCAAGGACGGCGGCGTGGACGGCATCTACTGCTCCAACCACGGCGGCCGCCAGGCCAACGGCGGCCTGCCCGCCCTCGACGCCCTGCCCGGCGTGGTCCAGGCCGCCGACGGCACGCCCGTCCTGTTCGACTCCGGTGTCCGCACGGGAGCCGACATCATCAAGGCCATCGCCCTGGGCGCCACCGCCGTCGGCATTGGCCGCCCCTACGCGTACGGCCTCGCCTACGGCGGCGAGGCCGGCGTCGTCCACCTCCTGCGGTCCCTGCTCGCCGAAGCAGACCTGATCATGGCCGTCGACGGCTATCCCAGCCTCGCCGACCTCGCCCCCGAGGCCCTCCGCCGCCTCACCTGACAGCCGCCGACCAGTCGGGGCGGACGCATCGGCGGTACCTCGCTCACCGAGTGGTCGGCCATGGTCCACCTCCTCAGCGACCTGGGCCCAGCCCTCCCATCAGGCCCGTCACCGAACGGTGTGTATGTCATGACAAATACCTATTTGTGCAGCAGGATCAGACTGGCGCACGCTTCCGGCACCCCACGACGCCGAAGACGGCACTCGACACCGCATGGAATAGCGCGCACCCCTCCACCAGACCCCTCGAACCAGAAACCCAGCCCCAGCAAGGAAGTCGATGGCAACCATGACTGAGAAGTCCACCGTCCGCAGCGTGACCTACGACCTGCTGCGAACCCTGAAACTCACCACGGTCTTCGGTAACCCCGGTTCCACCGAGCAGCCGTTCCTGCAGGAATTCCCCGAGGACTTCACCTACGTCCTGGCGCTGCAGGAGGCTTCCGTCATCGCGATGGCCGACACCTTCGCCCAGGTCACCGGCCGACCCGCGCTGGTCAACCTGCACTCCTCGGCCGGGATGGGAAACGCGGTGGGCAACCTGGTGGCGGCCTACCACGGCAACACACCCCTGATCATCACCTCCGGCCAGCAGCACCGGGAGCTGGTGATCGGCGACCCGTATCTCGGCAACCGAGAGGCCGTCACGCTCCCCAAGCCGTGGGTGAAGTGGTCGTACGAACCGGCCCGCGCCGAAGATGTACCGGAGGCCTTCATGCGGGCCTACGCTGAGGCACTGCAGCCGCCGACGGGCCCGGTGTACCTGTCGATTCCCATGGACGACTGGAAGCGGCCCCTGTCCGGCTTCACCCGGGTGCGGACAGTCAGCGACCGCGTCGCCCCCGACACCGCGCGGCTGCGCATGTTCGCCGATCGCATCTCGGCCAGCCGTCGTCCCGCACTGGTCTTCGGTCCGGAGGTGGACCGGGCCGGTGGCTGGGACGCGGCCGTCGCCCTGGCGGAGAAGCTGCGCGCGGCCGTCTACGGCGCCCCGCTGCTGGACCGGGCTTCCTTCCCCGAGAACCACCCCCTCTTCGGCGGCCCGCTCGGCATGTCGGTCAAGACCATCAGCGATCGGTTGACGGGCCACGACCTGGTGGTCGTGATCGGCGCGGAGGTGTTCCGCTACTACCCCTACGTCCCCGGGCCGTACCTGCCGGAGCGCACGGAGCTGCTGCAGATCACCGGCAACCCGGCGGTGGCCGCGGCGGCGCGGGTCGGTGACAGCCTCCTGGGCGATCCCAAGACGGCGATCGAGCTGCTCCTGGACATGGTCGCTGAGGGTTCGGCGCGGACCGCGCCGGAACCGATGCCGCGGCCCCGCGAGCTCCCCCAGGCGCCTAACGCCCCGCTCACCCCGCCGGAGGTGTACGCCACCCTCAGCAGGGTCCGGCCGGCCGACGCGGTCATCGTCAACGAGTCGACCTCCACGATGGCGCAGCAGATCGAGTGGCTCCCCACCAGCCGGACCGGATCGTTCTTCGCCACGGCCAGCGGAGGCATCGGCTGGGGCACCCCGGCCGCCGTGGGCGTCGCACTCGGCGACCGGGACAGGGGCGCCGAACGGCCGGTGATCGGCCTGATCGGCGACGGCTCCTTCCAGTACTCCGTGCAGGCCATCTATACGGCCGCCCAGCACAACCTCCCGATCGTCTACGTGGTCATGCGCAACCAGGAGTACTCCATCCTCAAGTCGTTCGCCGTGCTGGAGGAGACCCCCGGAGTGCCGGGGCTCGACCTGCCCGGACTCGACATCGCCTCCGTCGCTCGCGGCTTCGGATGCCGCGCGGTGGACGTGGAGACCACCGAGGACCTGGAGCGCGAGTTCAAGTCGGCCCTGACCGCCGGCACCACCACCGTCATCGTCGTCGCCACGCAGCCCCAGAAGGCGATGTTGTAGGCCGCGCGGATCGCACGGTCGAAGAAAGAACAGCGGAGAGAGGACAACAAACATGGACTTCGGACTGAAGGACCGGGTGTACATAGTCACCGGCGGCACCCGCGGGCTGGGCATGGCCGCCGCGCGCGAGCTGGTGGCGGACGGCGCGCGGGTGGTCGTCAGCGGCCGCGACGAGAAGTCGGTCGCCGCCGCTCAGGCCGACCTCGGCGGCCCGGGGCAGGCAGTCGGCGTCGTGGCCGACAACGCCGACGCCGACACTCCGGAGCGGCTGATCGCCGCGGCCCGTGACGCGTTCAAGCGCCTGGACGGAGTGCTCATCAGCGTCGGCGGGCCCCCGGCAGGCACCTCGGACACCATCGACGACGACCAGTGGCGCGCCTCCTTCGAGTCGGTCTTCCTCGGCGCGGTGCGGCTCTCCCGCGCCGTCGCCGCCGAGCTGGGCGAGGGAGGTGCCATCGGCTTCGTCCTCTCCAGCTCCGTGTACGAGCCCATTCCCGGCCTCGCGATCTCCAACGCCCTGCGGCCGGGGCTGGCCGGTTACGCGAAGAACCTCGCCAACGAGCTGGGCCCCAGAGGCATCCGTGTCGTCGGCCTCGTGCCCGCCCACATCGAGACCGACCGAGTACGCGAACTCGACGCACGGCACGGTGACGCCGACGCCGCCCGCGAACGCGCCACCGCCGGCGTCCCCCTGCGCCGCTACGGCACCCCGGACGAGTTCGGCCGCAGCGCCGCCTTCCTGCTCTCGCCCGCAGCGTCGTACCTCACGGGCGTGATGCTGTCGATCGACGGCGGCGTTCGCAAAGGCTTCTAGAGTCTCCGCGGTCAAGACCGCGAATCGAGCGGGTTCACGCTGGGCGGTCGCCGGGGAAGCGCCGAGACCGTATGGCCGCCCTTTCGCCGCAAGCGCCGTACGGCGGTGAAAACAAGCACGCCATCGGCCCGAGCACACCCCGTGAGGTGGGCGGTACGCGCGCGGTCAGCGTTGTGCCGTGCTACGAGCGGAACCTATCCTCACCACTGTGGCGACTTCCGAGAGCCGGAGGTATCCCGCGCAGCCCGCCGGTTGCGACTCTGGCGGCCTCGTGGGGCGCGCGCACGAGCTGGCGCTGATCGACTCGCTGTTCGCCGATCAGGATCGCACCGGGTACGGCCCCGTCGGCCGCGGGTTGCTGCTGCGTGGTGACCCAGGGGTCGGGAAGACCGCGCTGCTCGACGTCGCCGCGGCCCGGGCGAGTGCCGCCGGCAGGCGTGTGCTGCGCGCCTGCGGCGCGGAGTTCGAAGCCGGGGTCAGTTTCGCGATGATCCACCAGATGCTCTACCCACTGCGCGGGGACGCCGATCTCCTGCCCGGCCCGCAGCGCGATGTCCTCTGCCGGCTCTTCGACCTGACGCCGGCGGCTCTCCCGGACCCGCTGACCGCCGGGACAGCCGTACTCGCCCTGCTCGGCGCGGCCGCCGCCGAATGCCCGCTGCTGCTGGTGGCCGATGACGCGCCGTGCATCGACCCGGCCAGCGCCACGGTACTGGCCTTCGCCGTGCGTCGACTGGGCCAAGCCCCTGTGGCGCTGCTGGCCGCTGCCCGTACCGGGCTGAAAGGGTTTCTCCCCTTTGTGGGGTTGCCGGAACGGACGGTGCCACCCCTGGACGACCAGTCGGCGGCGGAGCTTGTCGAGGCCCGGTGGCCTGACCTGGCGCCGACCGTCCGGCGCCGGCTGCTGGCCCAGGCCGCGGGTAACCCGCTGGCCCTCCAGGAGCTACCGACGACTCTGAACGACCGGCAGCGCTCCGGCGCACAGCCGGTGCCCAGCGTGCTGCCCCTGTCCGAGCGGCTGCTGGACACCTTCGCCCCCGAGCTCGATCAGCTGCCCGGCGCGACCAGAAAGGCACTCCTGCTGGCCGCACTGGCGGCCGACGACGACCTGGACACCATCAGGGTCACGACCCGATGCTCGCTGGACCTGGACGACCTGGCCCCGGCACAGCGGGCCCGGCTGGTCCACGCCGACACCGCCTCCGGACAGGTCACCTTCAGCCATCCGCTGACCCGCTCGGCGGTTGTGTACCTGACCCCGCCGGGCGAGCGCCGGGCCGTGCACCAGGCACTCTCCGAGGTACTGGTCTTCGATCCCGAACGGCAGGCGTGCCATCTGGCCGAGGCGAGCACCGGACCCGACGAGGCGGTGGCCCGGGCGCTGGACAAGGCGGCCCTGCTCGCGCGGCTCCGCGGCCGTGCCTCGACCGCGGTGGCCACCCTGGTGCGCGCGGCTGAACTCAGCCCGCACCCCGGAGACCGCTCCCGGCGCCTGGTCGAGGCCGCCCACCTCGCCACCATGGCCGGACAGCTCGACCAGGTCACCTGGCTGCTGGCGGACGCCGGGCAGACCCCGCAGACCCCGGACGTGCTGGTCTTCGCCGCCACCGCCCACCTGCTCACGAACAACGAAGGCGACGTCACCGCCGCGTACCGGCTGCTGACCCGGGCGCTTGACTCCACAGAGGATGCCGGGCCGGACTCCTGGGACAGGTACGGCATCCTCTACGCCCTGCTGCTGGTCAGCCTCTACACCCTGCGGCCGGAGCCGTGGGAGCTGCTCAGGAAGGCCATGGTCCGCTTCGAGCCCGAGCAGGTCGTCCCGTTCCAGCTGTGTTACGACGCGTACGTCGATCCCACCCGGACCTCGGACGCCATCCGGGAGGGCCTGGACCGCGCCTTCGCCGCGCTCCCGCCGGCCGCTGCGCCCTGGGAAGTGATTCCGCTGGCCTTCGCCGCGGTCGCGATGGACACCCTGTCCGACTACCGCTACGCGGTCCGCGGCATGATCGAGCGGGAACGCGACGGCGGCGCCATCGCCATGGTGGTGCCCGCGCTGATGCTGCTCTGTCAGGACTCCTACGTACACGGCCAGTGGGACGAGGCCGAGAACCTCGCACAGCAGGGGCTGGAGTTGGCGACGGGCTATGGCTACTCGTTCTGGGAGCGGCAGATCCGGGCCGTGCTGGCCTCCGGTGCCGCTCTGCGCGGCGATGTGGACCTGGCCCGGGCCCGCAGCAAGGAGACCACCACCTGGGCGGCGCCCCGGGGCATGGGCGTCACCTTGGCGTACGCCCGTTCAGCCGGCCATCTCGCGGCCATGGGCCAAGGCGACTTCGAGGAAGCCCACACCCAGGTGGCGCAGATCGACCCGCCCAGCGCCCCCAGCGCCGGCATCCCCAACCGGTGGGTGGTGCTCGACCTGGTCGAGGCGGCGATGCGCACCGGACGCCGCGAGGAAGCCCGCGCACACGTCGTCGCCGCCCAGCAGGGCGGCCTCCCCCGCATCGGCACACGCATCGCGATCATCACGGCGGGAGCCGCGGCCGTGGCTGCGGACGACGAGGTGGCCGGCGCCCTGTTCGAGGAGGCCCTGGCCCTGCCCGAAGCCGCCCGCTATCCCTGGGAGCAGGCACGGATCCAGTTCGCCTACGGACAGTGGCTGCGCCGTACTCGGGACACCGCCCGCGCCCGCATCCAGCTGCGTGCCGCCATGGAGACCTTCGACCGGATCGGCGCGCGAGCGATGGTGCAGCGCGCCCGCAACGAACTGCGCGCCACCGGCGTGGCCGCCGCCACGCGTTCCGACCCGGCGGCACCCGAACTGACCGCCCAGGAACGGCAGATCGCCGAATTGGCCGCCACCGGACTCACCAACAAGGAGATCGGCGCCCGTCTGTTCCTGTCCCACCGCACGGTCGGCTCCCACCTGCACCGGATCTTCCCGAAACTCGGCATCACCACCCGCGCTGCGCTGCGCGCCGCACTGGAAGCCGGCGCCCACGAAGCCCATTCCGAAGGTCAATTCCAGTCGTAGACGCGCACGGCCTACACCTCCGGTACGACGGCTCGTCAGCCACGAGCCGGTCCGCGGGTCGGGTGTCGTGTTTGCAGGGCGGGGAGGCGGCGTCCACCCTCAGCGGCGGAAGCGGTGGCCTGGTGAGCCGTGGCCGTAGGCGAGGCCGTGGCGGGTGTGCCGAGCGTTTCGAGTTCACAAAGGTGGGTCCGGAGGTCGATGATCGCGGACATCGGTGCTGGTTCCCTGCAGCGCCGGCGAGTGGGACATGCCGTTCCAGCGCTGTGCCGACGGCACGTGAATGTCCAACTGGTCCAGGACGCGGACGACGACATGGCTGACCGGATCCCCAATCGTCTCGGGACGGTAGTAGCAGGCCGGCATCGGCGGGACGATCCGAGCCCCCATACGCGTGAGCGCCAGCATGTTGTCCAGGTGACTCTCGCTGAGCGGGTCCCGTGCCACGAGTACCAATCGGCGCCCGGCCTTCAGCGTCGCGTCGGCCGCACGGGAAATGAGCCCCTCGGCACAGCCGGTGCATATTCCGGCCAGCGTCTTCAAGCCGCACGGCGCGATGACCATGGCGTCCCCCCGGAACGACCCCGACGAGATCGGCGCGCCCTGATCGTTCCACGCGTACGTCGCGTCCGCGAGGTCGGTGACCTCGTGCGCCGACAATCCGGTCTCCAGTCGCACGGTCGACCTGGCCCACGGGGACAACACCAGATGGGTCTCCACATCCGGCTGCTGCCGCAGTCGGCGCAACAATTCGACACCGAACACGGCCCCGGTCACCCCCGTCATCCCCACGATCATTCTCCGTGGCATGGGTATCCACCGCCTCCGCATGCGATCACTTCGAGCGGAACTACCCACGCATCGTGAAGGTCCTGAGTGCGAACGAGCCGCTCGAAACTGGCTGCGACCGATTCTCACCACGCGGCGGGGCCGTTCCGCATGCGTCAGATGACTGAACAATCCGGGAGCGGTCGGGCAGGAAGGCGACCGACTGACGTGCATGCAGTCAATCGACCGAAGACGAGGCCGTGAACCGCGACGTAGTTTCGCGCTCAGTCGATGTTCTGAGTCTCGCCGTCGATGCTCCGTACGGCCGAAGGACGCCATCATGACCGAGAACTCCTCTGTCCACAGCGTCACCTACGACCTGCTGCGCTCCCTGCAGCTCACCACGGTGTTCGGGAATCCCGGGTCGACCGAGCAGACCTTCCTGCAGGAGTTCCCCGAGGACTTCCAGTACGTCCTGGCCCTCCAGGAGGCGGGGGGGGGGGCGCGGGGGGGCGCCCGGGCGGCCGAGGCGCCCGCCCCCCGCGCGGGGGGAACACGGGACACAAAGCGGGGGGGGGGGCCCGCGGC
>NZ_JBEOZU010000055.1:48664-62343 GCF_040298185.1 Streptomyces sp. NPDC001634
GGGAATCCCGGGTCGACCGCGCAGACCTCCCCGCTGGAGTCCCCCGCGGACTCCCAGTACTTCATGGCCCCCCTGGTGGCGTCGGCCATCGCGAGGGCCGACGCCTTCGCACAGGTCACGCGCCGCCCGGCGCTGGTCAACCTGCACTCCTCAGCGGGCCTGGGCAACCTCGTCGCCGCCTACCGGGGGAACACCCCGCTCATCGTCACTTCGGGGCAGCAGCACCGGGAACTGCTGATCGGCGAGCCCTACCTGGGCAACCGCGAGGCCACCACGATGCCCCAGCCCTGGGTGAAGTGGTCGTACGAGCCCGCCCGGGCCCAGGACGTCCCCGAAGCCTTCCTGCGCGCCTACGCGGTCGCGCCCCAGCCCCCGACGGGACCGGTCCACCTCTCCATCCCGATGGACGACTGGAACCAGCCCCTGGACGGCTTCACCCGGACACGCACCGTCAGCGAGCGCGTCGCCCCCGACACCGAGCGGCTGCGGCGCTTCGCCGACCGCATCTCCGCGAGCCGCAACCCCGCCCTGGTCTTCGGACCCGAGGTGGACCGCGCCGGCGGCTGGGACTCGGCGGTCGCCCTGGCGGAGAAGCTGCGCGCGGCCGTCTACGGCGCCCCGCTGCTGGACCGCGCCTCCTTCCCCGAGGATCACCCCCTCTTCGGCGGCCCGCTCGGCATGTCGGTGAAGACCATCAGCGACCGGCTGACCGGACACGACCTCGTGATCGTGATCGGCGCCGAGGTCTTCCGGCCTACGCGTCCCCGGCGACTACCTCCCGAAGGCGCCGGCGAGGTCGCCGTGACCATGGCCGGGGAACGCGGCCATCATGCGTAGCGGAACTCCTTCTTCTCCGGCACCTCCGCTTTCTTTTCCTGCGGTGCTTTGCCCTTGCGAGAGGCCGGCTTGTTCGCCGTACCGCGCCGGGTGCCGGTGTTCGTAGGCGTCGATGTTCTGTTGCCGGGCTGCACCGGCCGTTTCTGTGCTCCTCCTTTCGCGTACATCCCGGCGGTGATCTCCAGCGAGTCGAGGCTCCTGTCGTAGTGCGGCCCTTTACCCCAGACTGGAACCGGGGTGTCGTCGACCGCGATGTGACCCTTGGGTCGTTCACGAGTTTTCACTGACCAGCGACGATGCAGCCAGTTGAGCGTGCACTTCCCGGCGACACCAAGATCACTTCCCGGATAGTTGCGGATTCACTCAACCGCGATGGGTGCGCGCCGAGCAAACATGACTGGTCACTCCAGGCGCTGGCGAGGACGCTGCCTGACCACTCAACGTCTGCATCTACGCATCGGGGGAAGGTGCGAGGTCGGTAATCTTTCCGCGCTTCAGCAAGGCGTACCTCTGGCGCTCATGCAGCAACGGCCCGACGTGGACGATGTGCCACAGCAGTGTCCACCCGCTGGCGGCAAGCCGGTCGGCGGCTGACGGCGTTGGGGGCAAAGCGTTCGGCCCGCCTTCAGTCAGTGACAGATCCGTCAGGGTGACAACACCGCTAGTGGGGGTGGATCGTGCAAGGAGGCGGCAACCTTCTGCGTGTCACGCGGTCCGCCGTCCGGCATGGGGTGTGGTGGAGGAAGCGGCCCGCGTACCGCTCACACGGTGCGGCGTACTCCTACATGTGCAGGATGAGCGCGTGCAGGCCGAGGTCCACGTTGCCCGAGGGGACCATGGGGACGGTGGCGGTCGCTGCGGTGATCGGGAAGGCCACCGCCTGGTCCGCGATCCGCTCGGCGCGCTCGCGGGACTGTCCGTTGTGGATGACTACGAAGTGCGTGAGGCTGTCAAACAGGTCCTCACCAGCCACCACGCGGCCGGTCTTCTGGTCGCTGGCCGTTGCCGTCATGCGAATACTCCTCGAGTGTCGCTGCGCTCTGGCACCTACGTCGGCATCGGTCGCCAAGGCATGGCCCAGGACAACCTAGGGGATGGAGGGCCAACCCCCCACGGGCAAGATCATCAAGCGGGAGATCGTTCCTCCGCCCGATCCTGGCGGCCGGTGAAGTACTTCCCGAGCTGCGCCTCGCGGTGCTCAGTGGTCCCCTGAAAGGGGCAGGTTTCCGATCCAGCCTGTCTTGATTCCGTGCCCGGCCCTTCCTCGGAAGCCGCTGTCACAGTCGAAAGGGGCATCTATATGCGCAAGCAGGATGCATCGGTCGGGATGCGGCCGCCGGTGTCCGAACCGGACTACGCGCCCGATCCGGAGGAGGCAGGGGCGACGCAGTACGGGGAGAAGGTCCGCGGTTTCCTCGGTCGGGTCTGCGACGAGCCCCGCAGTGTCATCGACGACAACATCGGCTTCCAGCGCGCGAAGAACGGCAAGACCGGCTGACGCGGAAGGCGAGATGGGGCTCAGCGTCATGGCAGGAGCCACTCCGGAGACCGAGAAGCTGCTGACCGCGGTCGCGGCCGGCATGAGGGCACACCTGTCCGACCTCACCGGCGGCATCTGGGAACAGCTGCTGGCCGAACTCGGACCGCTCAGGGACGGCGGCGGCGCCGGGCTCCTGCAGGCCGGGATGACGGCACATGTCGCCACGCTGCTGGACGTCTTCGAGTACGGCGTGCCGCTGGACACCGTCGAGGGACCCGCGGCGGCCCATGAGTACGCCCGGAGGCTGGCTCAGAGCGGCACTCCCGTCCATGCGCTGATCAGGGCCTACAGACTCGGGCACCGGAGTTTGCTGCAAGCCTGCCTGGCGGAGCTTCACCGGCAGTGCATCGAAGAGGAGGCCTCCGTCGCGGCCACCTCGCGCATGCTGGCGCTGAGCTTCGACTACATCGACCGGGTCACCGAGCAGGTCATCGATGTCTACCAGCGGGAACGGGACCGCTGGCTGCGCAACGAGTGCGCTGGGCGGACGGCGCGCGTGCGGGACATACTCGCCGCGCGCGAGGTCGACCTCGACGGGGCCGAGTCCGCCCTGGGCTACCGGCTGCGCCAGCATCACCTGGGGCTGGTGGCCTGGCTGCCGACCGCGCACGACCGTGCCGGCGTGGCCCGCCTGGACCGGTTCACCAGCGGCTTGGCGGAGCTGCTCGACTGCCCCGCACGGCCCCTGTTCGTAGGCCAGGGCCGGGCGGCGGCCTGGGCGTGGCTGCCGCTGGGCTCACGCGACCGGATCTCCTGGGCACGGCTGTCGAGCACGGTCGAGAACGCCGATCCCTCCGTGCGGGTCTGCGCCGGGAGCGTGGAGCCGGGCATCGAGGGATTCCGCCGCACGCACCGGCAGGCCCTGCGCGTACAGGAGCTCACCGCGCTGGCGAGCCCCGACTGCCATGACTGCCGTGACTGCCGCTGCACGGCCTATGCCCGGGTCGCGCCGATCGCCATGATGAGCGCGAACATCGACGACCTGCGCAGCTGGGTGCGGAGCGTTCTGGGGCCGTTGGCCGACGACGACGAGCACTGCGCGCGGCTACGCGAGACGCTGCGGGTCTTCCTCGACACGGGCTGCAGCTACACCGCCACCGGGAGCAGCCAGATCCTGCACAGGAACACGGTGCAGTACCGCATCCGCAAGGCCGAGGAGGCCATGGGGTACGCGGTCCAGGAACGGCGTACCGATCTGGACGTCGCGTTGCTCGCCGTCGAACACCTGGGCTCGGTGTTGCTGAGGAAGAGCGACACCGAGCACGCGTGACTCATTCGCCGAGGGCGCGCATGACCTTGATCTGCGCCTTGTCCCGCGCGGTCTGCAGCTCCTCGATACTCGCGCCGAAGCGGGCCTGCTCGGAGAGCAACTTCACGGTGGGTTCGTCGAGTTGGGGGGAACCGAGGTCACGCCACTGGGCCTGCAGGGCGGGGCCGAGGTGCTGCAGGAAGGCGGGCAGGCCGCCGGGGCCGCCGCCGAGGTGGAAGCTGCGGAACGGGCCGGCGACCGCCCACCTCAGGCCGATGGAGGACGTGACGATCTCATCCAGCTCTTCCTCGGTCACCACGCCCTGGACAACGAGGTCGATCGCCTCCCGGAAGAGCGCGGCCTGCAGCCGGTTGGCGACGAAACCCGGCACCTCCTTGCGCAGCACGCGCGGCTTCTTGCCGAGCGCCGTGTAGAAGTCGACGGCGCGGCGCACGGCCTCCGGATCGGTCTGCTCGCCACCGACAACCTCCACCAGCGGAACGAGGTGTGGCGGGTTGAAGGGATGGCCGATGACGAGCCGTCCGGGCTGCTGCAGCGCCTCGGCGATGTCGGTGGCGCGGATGCCGGACGTGGAGCTGAGCAGCAACGCCTCGGCGGGAGCGGCACGCTCGATGCGGCTGAACAAGTCCTGTTTGACGTCGAGGCGTTCGGGGCCGTTCTCCTGGACGACGTCCGCGTTCGCGACCGCCCGCTCGAGGTCGGCCTCGAAGCGCAGATCACGGTCGAGGTCGTCGGTGGGCAGGCCGAGCGCGCGCAGGGCGGGGACCGCCTCGTTCAGCTGGGCGCGCACCTGCTTCTCCACGTCGGGGGCCGGGTCACTGATGGTGACGGTCATCCCCTTGGCGAGGAACAGGGCGGTCCACGAGGCGCCGATGACCCCTGCCCCGACGACCGTGACGTTCTGCCAGGGCCCCTCGGCGAAGCTGGGGGCGGCGGAAGTGTCGTTCATGATGGCTCCTCCTGTGGTGCACCGCAGGGCTCACCGGGCGAGGTAGTCGTGGACCACCGCGGGGGGTGGCAGGGTGAGGTCGGTCAGGACGTGGTTCGCGGAGAGGACCTCCAAGACCGGAAGGTCCGCCATGGGCGCCAGGGCGTGCTGAAAGAGCTGCAGCCGGGCCGTGCCGGTCCAGGCCCCTTTGACGGTGATGTCCTCGATCCGGAACCGGACCAGCTCGCAGATGCGCGGCTCGCCGGTGTTTCCGGGGAGCTTCTTCAGCATGAAGGTGGGACAGCAGATCTCTTCGCGCGCACGGTCCACGTCGATCGGAGCGTGCTTGTAACCCATGGTGGCGGTGGCGACCCGCAGTGATCCGTGGTCGAGGGTGCCGACCAGGGTGTCAGAGTCGACAGCCAGGCGCGGAGCGCCGAGCTTCTTGGGGTAGGCGCTGATCTCACGACCGCTGGCGATGGCCGGCAGGCTGTCCACGTACATCGCCAGGACGTACTCGCCGCGCTCCCCCTCGTACTCCACCGCGAGCACCTGGCCGGACTCCGTGTAGTTGCCCAGCCCCGTGGTGTCGGGCATCCGCATGATCTCGAAGCTCACCGTCGGCTCGGCGGCCCGCAGGGGCTCCGGGACGAGGCGTTCCAGCACCTGCGGGTCGGTGCGGTAGGTGATGGTGAAGTACTCACGATCGGTGAAGCGGTACGGGCCGTCCGGGTAGGCCGGAACGTCCAAGGGGGTGGTGAGCCGTTGCGTCACATCCTGGGAGCGCACGTGACCGGGTCCTCTCGTGTCGGGGCACGGCGCCCGGCCGGCGACCCGCGGCGTGGCTGAACCGCCGGGGGATCCGCCGGGGCCCGGCACCAGGCATGGGTCAGCGGCCCTGCCAGTGAGGTGAGCGCTTCTCGGCGAAGGCGCGGGCGCCTTCCTTCGCGTCCATGGAGGCGAGTACGGGGGTGACGTACTGGTCCTGGTCGCGCAGGGCGTCGATGTCGCGGAGGGCCGTCCGCTCGTTGAGGACGCGTTTGACGGCCGTGATGGCGAGGGGGGCGTTCTGCGCGACGCGGTGGGCAAGCTCCAGTGCCTGGGTGAGGGCCTCGCCCGGTTCGGTGAGGTGGTTGACGAGGCCGAGCTGCTCGGCGCGCGCGGCGGGCAGCGGGTCACCGGTGAGCAGGAGCTCCAGGGCGATGTTGCGGGGGATGCGCTCGGGCAGCCGCACCATGCCGCCCTCGGGGGGCACGATGCCGTAGTGGACCTCGGTCTGGCCGAAGGTGGCGTCCCGGGCGGCGACGATCATGTCGCAGGCGAGGGCCATCTCGGTGCCGCCGCCCAGCGCGTAGCCCTCGACTGCGGCGATGAGCGGGGTCTTGATGTCGGTGCGGGTGATGCCGCCGAAGCCCCGTCCTTCGATGACGGGTGTGTCGCCTCTCGCGAAGGCCTTGAGGTCCATACCGGCGCTGAAGACACCGTTGGCACCGGTGAGGATGCCGACCATGAGGTCGTCGCGTGCCTCGAGGTTGTCGATGGCGGCGGCCAGCGCGCGTGCCGTGGCTCCGTCGACGGCGTTGCGGGCGTGGGGCCGGTCGATGGTGATCACGCAGATACCGCCGTCGCGTTCCTCGGTGCGCACCGCTTGGGTTTCCATGGGCTCGGTCATGATGCCGGTTCCCTTCTCTCTCCCCCCTGTGTCGTGTCCGGGTGGCCGTGCGATCAGTCGACCACCTGCGCCCCGCGCAGTTCCGTGATCGCGGCATCGTCGTAGCCGAGTTCGCGCAGCACCGAGTCGGTGTGTTCGCCCAGGTCGGGGGCGGGGCGCGGTGGGACCTTGCGCTCCTGGTCCAGTCGTACGGGGCTGTCGACGGTCAGATGCGGCTCGGCGCTGCCGTCTTCGATGGGGACGAGGATGCGGTTGGCGGTGAGCTGGGGATCGTGGGCGAACTCGTCGATCGTCTGGGCGACGCCGTAGGTGAGCCCGGCTGCGTCGAGCACCTCGCGCCAGTCGGCGAGCGTCCGGGTCGCGAAGGTCTTGTCGAGCAGGATCGCGATCTCGGCCGCGTGGGCGCGGCGGCTCGGGGTGTCGGCATAGTCCGGGTTCCGGGCCGCCTCGGGGTGGCCGATGGCCTGGAGGAACAGGGGGACCTGCTTGTCCTCGTTGGCGAAGGCCAGCAGCAGCCAGCGGTCGTCCGCCGTGCGGTAGGCGTTGGCGAGCGCGTTCGGCGGGTCGGTCCGGTCGGCGGGCCGGGGTGCCTTGCCGCCGACGAGCGCGGCTTGCACCCACATGCTCGCCGCCCAGGCGCCCTCGGCGATCAGCGACGCCGTGACACGGGCGCCCTCGCCGGTCTTCTCCCGCCGGTACAGCGCGGTCATGATGCCGGCGTAGAGGCTGACGGCCGTCGGGTGGTCGCCCGAGCCGAACGCGTTCATGGCGGGCGCCCCGTCGCGCTGGCGCGTGTAGTCCATCAGGCCACTGCGTGCCCAGTACGCGGTCACGTCGAACCCTGGCAGGTGGGCGTCCGGGCCTTCCTCGCCGAAGCCGGTGACATCGCCGTAGATCAGCCGGGGGTTGAGGGGGGCCAGGTCGTCGTAGTCCAGGCCCAGCTTGGACCGGGTGCTCGGCGGGAAGTTGGTCACCAGCACGTCGGCCCATTTCACCAGGCGTTCCAACACGGGCCTGGCACCGGGCGACTTGAGGTTGAGGGCGATGCTGCGCTTGTTGCGGTTGTCGAGCTGCCAGGGGTAATTGATCCCGTCGACGCGGGGGTTGGGTGGGAAATGGCTGAGCGCGCGGTAGGCGTCGCCGGTGCGGGGTGGTTCGACCTTGACGACGTCGGCGCCGAAGTCCCCGAGTATCGTGGCCGCGGCGGGAGCGGCGATGAAGCTGGCGACGTCGACGACGCGCAGCCCCTCCAGCAGGTGCGTGTCCGCCATGACGGATCCTTTCTCGGCAGGGCCCCGGGCGCGACGCCGGTGGCCGCCCCCACGACCGGGGCGTCGCGCGCCGACCGGCGGGTCAGTGGCTCGAGGCCGGCGCCGGCGTCGTCGGCACGAAGGCGTTGTAGCCGGTGATGTCGCGGCCGACGATCAACGCCTGCACGGTGTCGGTGCCCTCGTACGTGTCGATGGCCTCGATGTCGCACGTGTGCCGGGCCACGTGGTAGTCGAGGACGATGCCGTTGCCGCCGAGCATGTCGCGGGCGTCGGAGAGGATGGCCCGTGCCCGCTCGGTGTAGTGCATCTTGGCGAGGGACACCCGCGGCATCGAGTACTTGCCCTCGTCCATCAACTGGGCGAGCCGAAGGTTCATGCACACCATGTCGGTGACGTCCGCCAGCATGCGTGCCAGCCGGTACTGGATGAGCTGGAAGGAGGCCAGCGGCATCCCGAACTGCTTGCGCTCCTTGGCGTATGCGAGCGCGGTCTCGTAGCCCGCGATGGCGGCGCCGACCGACTCCCAGGCCACGCAGTACCGCGAGGCCAGGAGAACCTTCTCGGTGTCCCGGAAGGTGCTGCCGCCGGCCAGTTTGTTCTCGGCCGGCACCCGGACGTCCTTCATGGAGATCTGGGCGTTCTGCACGCATCGCAGCGCCGTCTTGCCCGTGATGGCCTTGGCGTCGAACCCGGGCGTGCCCTTCTCGACCACGTAGCCGCCCACGTGACCGTCGTCCCCACGGGCCCAGATGATCGTGTAGTCGGCGAAGGTGGCGTTGCCGATCCACCGCTTGTAGCCGTTCAGGACGTACGAGTCACCGTCCCGGCGGGCTTCCGTCTGGAGCTTGACCACGTCCGTGCCATGCGCCGGCTCGGTCAGGCCGAAGGCACCGATCTTCTCCATCCGCGCCATCGGGGGCAGGAACCGCTGCTTCTGCTCCTCCGATCCCAGCAGGGCGATGGAGGCCATGGCCAGGGCCGAGTGGACGCCCATGAACGTGGACATGCTCAGGTCACCGCGGGCCAGCTCCATGATCACGATCCCGGCGGTCACATTGTTCATCCCTGGACAGCCGTAGCCGGGGATCTGGAAGCCGGCGATCCCCAGCTCTGCCAGCTTGGGTACCAGCTCGTGCGGGAACTCGGCGCGCTCCCAGTAGGGGTTGATGATCGGGATGACCTCCTGGTCCATGAACTCCCGGACCCTGTGCCTCAGCTGCTGCTGCTCCTCCGTGAGGAGCTCCCCCAACAGGTAGTAGTCGGACTCCTCGGGGCCGCCAAGCACCGGCGGCTGCACGACCTGCCCGTTCCCGGTCGCGCCCACGGCGCCCAGGACGCCCTCGCCCATGCCTTGTGTCGCGCTCATATCCAGCGTTCCTTCCGTGCTGCGGAGGTCGGATCGCGTGTGGTCGCGTCCATGGGGACGACGCTAGAAGCAGGCCACAAGGCGGGCATTAGGCGCAGAGCACCACCTTAAAGTGAAAATTGATACTCGCAGGCTGTTTGTCCTGGTCCAGGCGGCGAGGAATCCGAAGCCGCACGGAAGGCCGAGAACGAACCGACAGCGCGGGCAGTCCTGGCGCGAGGTGGTCCGGCGAGCCCGCGACCTCGGCGAACCCTGGGATGTGGTCGCCGTGGCCATGACCGTGCCGGTGCTGCGCCGGATGCTCGCCCGGCCGGCCCGACCCGCCCATCTGGAGAGCGCCGAGGTCGAGCAGGAGGCCCTGGCTGCCGTCGCCACGGCCCTGCGCACGATGGACCCGGGCGTGGAGCGGCTGGATCGGGAACTGTTCAGCGCCGCCGACCGCGCCGTGCACCGGCTGGTGTACGCAGCACGCCGCCACGCCACCCGAGAAACCGGCGCGAATACCGTTCCGCTCGACCACCTGTGCTCCACGTCCCAGGCGGATCACGGTGAGCCGGTGGACGAGCTGACGGTGCTGGCCCGTGCCGTGCAGGCCCGGGTGCTGGACGTGGCGGAGGCGCGCCTCAGCCCGGCGGTCGGCCGTGACTCCATGCGTTCAGCAATCGAGGAAGCACGGCAGCCACCGACACTGCTGGTCGACAACCTGATCCGCCCGGGCCTTCCCGTCCAGGAGTGTCCGCTCCCAGAAACGTGGGGGCGAGCAGTCTGTGCGACGGCTCGGGCAAAAGAGGAGGCAACCTAGGCTGCACGGGGACGCGAGAACATGGGAACAGCGACCATGACGGGAAGACTGCCGGCACACAGCCACCGCGGGCGCATGATCGCCTTGTAAAACTCCTTCGCAGCAGATGATTGCTTGAGCAATATTGCCCGATGGCCAGGTCCGGCCTCGTCAGGAGTCGAGAACTATGGAGTCACGCGTGGATCCGCCGCCTACCCGGCCGGCCCGGACATCTCGCCGGCGATCCGACCGGGGTGCGGCTCCACCCCCAGGCGCACTGCCTTCGGCGGCACGCAGCGGGCCCCTCAGTCATGCCGTCGTCCGTACCACCCGCCTGCACCGCGCGGTCGCAGGCCACCTGTTGCGCCCCAGCGGTCTCTACCCCAGCCAGGAGCTGCTGATGATGCACCTGTGGGAGAACGGCCCGCAGCCCCAGTTGGAGCTGGTCCGCCTCTTGGGCGCCGAACCCTCCACTGTCACCCGCATGGTCAAACGCCTGGAGCAGGGGGGCTTCGTCCGTCGCAGCCCCTCGCCGACCGACGGCCGGGCCATGACCGTGGAGGCCACTACGGCCAGCCAGGGTCTGCGTCGCCAGGTTGAGAACGCCTGGCAGGAACTGGAGCAGACCACCTTCGACGGCTTCACCGACGCCGAGCGCGAGACGCTCGCCGCGCTGCTCCGTAAGGCGGAGGACAACCTCACGCGTGCCCTCAACGCCTGGGCTTGAGGCGCGAAGACGTAAGTAGTGATTGCCGAGGATCCGCCGGGTACTGGAGCCGCACGTGAGTTGACGGCCCGCCATGTGATGGCGGATCCCGCTTCGCCGCAGGTGGAGTTATCTCCGTACGCCCTTGTTCCAAGGTGCGTGGCGCGACGCTTCGGCGGCTCAAGGGTGCACCCGTTTCTCTGGTGATGTGCACCCTCCGCCTGGCCCAGTCGGGGTAGCACTGGCACTCGGCCCCTGCGCTCGCCGACCCTCACGGCACCCATGGCTCCCGTTCCCCTGGATGCCCGACGACGTCGAACCGGAGTGGATCGAGTGATCCGGCGGGGCGATGCCAAGCCCCCCGCCCGCGATCATCGACCCGCACGGCAAGGTCGACTTCCCGGACCTGCCCACCGGAAGGCCGCTTGGTGTCGGGATGGGGGTCCCTTTCGAAGCGGCCGAGCCGGAACCGCCCGAGGGAGGCCGGCTTGCTCTGTACACCGACCGTCTGATCGAGAGTCGCGACCACGACACCGACGCCGGCATGAAGCACCTGGGCGCCGCCCTGGCACACCCCGACCGGTCCCTGGAAGACCTCTGCTCCTCGGTGATCGAGACATTGCCGACCCGGTCACCGCGCGACGCCGTGACATCGCTCGTCGTCCGGACCCATCCGCTGAGCCCGAGCCAGACCACGTGCTGGGAACTGCCCAGCGACCCGGCCGTAGTCCGCCGCGCCCGCACCTTGGTCACCCGACGGCTGAACCAGTGGGGACTGGATCGTCTGGAGGTGTCCACCCAACTGATCATCAGCGAACTGGTCACCAACGCCCTCCGCCACGCCGCAGTCCCGATCCGCCTCCGCCTGATCCGGCACCAGGTCCTGACCTGCAAAGTGTCCGACACCAGCAACACCCTCCCCCGGCTGCGCCACGCCTGCCCCAACGACGAAGGCGGCCGCGGTCTCTACATCGTCGCGCAGCACTGTCGGCGCCATGCAGCCAGGTGCTTGGCCCGCGGCGGCAAAACAGTGTGGGCCGAACTAGAACTGGACACCGATGCCGTCGGCGAACTGCCGTTTGACCTCGCGGCGCTCGGCCACAAGGTGGTCGGCGCACAGCCACACCGACCACACCCGCTCCGGCGGCACGTGGCGGCCGACCTCCAGCTCGTAGAACGCGCACAAACTCCTTTACCGAGACATCACGCCAAAATGCGCGACTATGGGGGAAGAGGCTTTTTTGGCATGCCAGGGAGCCACAGATGGACGCCTCGGACGAACTACTCCGAAGGGCTGACCCGGCGGCTCTGCTGACGCTGGACGGTGTCATCTACGGTCTCAACGCTGCGATGGTCGCGGCGCTGGGCAGGCCGGCGGAGCAGTGTCTGGGACATGACTTCGGTGATCTGTGGCCTGCAAACCAGCGGAGTTTGGCCAAGAGTTTCGTGGTCCACGCCGCCAGGACGAAGACGGTCGCGATGCGGGTGCTGGACTTCCCCGGGCGGGGCGGAGCACCCATTGCCTGCTTGATCGAGGCGCGGCAAGTTAAGGATCCCGCAAGTGACAAGCAGCTGGTCTGGGTGCACGCACTGGATGCGCGAAATGACCTGGCCAGCCTGCTGATCCCGTTCAGAATGGCCACCACGGCCGCCCACCTCGGCCTGTGGATGTACTCACCCTACGAGCACCAGTTGGAGTGGCTCGGTGGCGCACCCGCCCTGGCGGCCCTCTTTCCGGATCCCGCTGTGTCGCTTTCCAGAGTGATATCGGCAGTGCACCCTGACGACCAGGAAGCCTTCCGGCAGCTCCTGCGCTCGCCCTCCACCCAGCAGTCCCCCTGGGTGAGGTTTCGGTACCTCGCCCAGCACGAGGGCTGGCACCAACTGACCGTCCAGACCCGTCGGATCCAGTTGGGGTATGGCGGCCCCGAGCGGATCTTCGGGGTGGTCCGCGACGACACCAAGCAGGAGAAGCGCAAGAAGGAGGCGCAGGCCGCGTTGGCTGCCGAGCGACAGCGCGCCAAAGACACCGCCGACTTCTCCTCCGCCTTGATCACCGCGGCCACGGAGCAGGAACTGCGGCAGGTCGTTCTGACCCGGCTCACCGCGACCTTTGGCGCCAGCGGCGCCCTGCTCGCACTCGTCGACGAAGGCCGCCTGCGCGTCTCCACCGATGCCGGGATAACCATGTGGGAGGTCGACGTCCTGCACGGCATGCCGCTGGACCATCCCAGCCCGCTGCCCGAGGCGATCCGCACCGGCAAACCGAAGTTCATCGTCGACCGGAAGGACTACCTCCACCGCTGGCCACACGCGGTCGAATTTCCACACCTGGGCCGACTCGGCTCCGACTACGCCTTCACGATCGCCCCCCTCATCGAGGCCGGCAATCAACCCCTTGGGGGATGGCTGGTGACCTACGGCAGCGGACACCGGCCCTCCTTGGACGATATGACCCTCATGGGTACTTTGGCTGACCTGGCAGGCCAGGCACTGAGGCGCATCAGGTTGCAACAGGCACGAGTCGAGCTGGCCACGGCGCTGCAGCAGACCATGCTCCCCACGCTGCCCGAGCATCTCCCCGGCCTGGAGGTCGCCGCCCGCTACCGTCCCAGCCGTGACGGGTTGGACATCGGCGGAGACTGGTACGACGCCTTCGTGATGCCCGACGGCGCGGTCGCCCTGGAGATCGGTGACGCCCAAGGCCACGACGTGGACGCTGCCGCTTTCATGGGACAAGTGCGCTCGTTTATGCGTGGTATCTCCGCCCGCGAGACGCACCCGGGAGCCGTGTTGACGGGCACCAACGAGCTGCTCGTCACGATGGGTGCGGCACGATTCGCCAGCTGCACCATGCTGCATCTCAACCCGCCCGACGGACGGGTCAACGGTGCCAGCGCCGGGCACGTTCCGGTGCTGTACGCGCACAAGGACGGCAGCTACAGCATTCACGAGCTGCCGGGCGGGCCGGTCCTGGGGGTCGTGCCCGACACCGACTACCGCGACGAGACCTTCACCCTGGACGAGGGCAGTGCGCTGGTCCTGGTCACCGACGGCGTGGTCGAAGGACCGGGCCTCCCGTTGGAAGCCGGACTGGAGCGAGCCGGAACACTGGCCGCCGAAGCCCTCCACGATGGACTGAACGCCGAGGCGACCGCCGACCGCATCCTCGACGCAGCGGTCGCAGTGGACCACCTCGACGACGTGGCCGTACTAGTAGGGCTTGGTCAGCTTCATTCGTGAGTGGCGTGTCTGTTGGGCTCGGGTGTCGTTGTGGTGGTGTGACACCTGGGGAGATGGCCGAGGTC
>NZ_JBEOZU010000056.1:0-62279 GCF_040298185.1 Streptomyces sp. NPDC001634
CTCAGACAACGTGATCGACACTGCGGAAGGCCCCGGATGCGACACCCGAAAAGAGTAGCAACTTACCCGTGTGATTTGCGGCGCACGACACTAGCCCTCCCCCACGGGCACCCGCCATATCAGTGTGGTGCCGCCGTCCGCCGGGCTGGACCACTCCATCCTTCCACCCAGTTGTTGCGCTCGCTCAGCCATGTTGCGCAGGCCACTGCGGCGACCGTCGGGCGGGATACCCACGCCGTTGTCGGAGACCGTCAGCCACACCTCGCGCCCGTCGGTCTCGAGCCCGACCTCGGCGCGGTCGGCGTGCGCGTGCCGGGCGATGTTGGTCAGGGACTCGGAGAGGACGGCCACCACATGGTCGGCGATGTCCTTCGGCACCTCGGTGTCCAGCAGGCCCTCCATGCGCACGCTGGGTGCGAAGCCCAGAACCGGCGCGGCCTCGCCCACCGCCCGCACCACCCGGGCCCGTAGGCCGGCTCCGGCGGCGCCGTGGTCACGCGACCGCAGACCGAAGATCGTCGACCTGATGATCTTGATGGTCTCGTCCAGGTCGTCCACCGCCCGCAGCACGCGCTCGGAGGCCTCCGCATGCTCGATGAAGCGGCCCGCGCTCTGCAGGGTCATACCGGTGGCGAACAGCCGCTGAATGGCCAGGTCGTGCAGGTCCCGGGCAATGCGGTCACGGTCCTGGAGAACCGCTATCTGCTCGGCGTCCTTGCGGCGCTCCGCCAGCTCCATGGCGACCGCGGCCTGCGCGGCGAATCCCTGCAGCGGCTCGGTCTCCTTCTCGGAGAACACGCTCTGGCCGGCCGTACGGACCAGCAGCACAACGCCTCGCACGCCGTCGCCGGAGCCGATGGGAACGGCCACGGCAGGGCCCAGCCCGGCGAAGCGCGACGGAGCAGCCGAGACTTCCCCCCGGCCTTCGGACGGGAGGATCCCTGCCTCGCCGCGGGAGACATCCGGATCGGTGACCGGCGAAGCGGTGGAGAAGGCCTGTCCTATCAGGTTGTCGTCCACGGGCACCACGAGCCCGCGGTGCGCCTCCGCCTTGTGCCCCACGGCGAGTTCCGCAGTGAGCGCGTCGGTGTCCTCCATCGGAATCGCGACCACTGCCAAGGCCGCCGAGGTGATCTCCCTCGCCCGTTCGGCGATCAGCCCGAGGACCTCGGCCCGGTCACTGCCCGACATGAGGCTGTGGGTGATCTCCGCGCTCGCCCGCAGCCAGCGTTCACGCAGCCGGGACTCCTCGTACAGGCGGGCGTTGTCGATGGCCACGCCGGCGGCGACGGCCAGGGTGGACAGGACGGACTCGTCCTCCTCGTCGAACTGGGCCCCGCCCCGCTTCTCGGTCAGGTACAGGTTGCCGAAGACCTGATCACGCACCCGGATCGGCACCCCGAGGAAAGTGCTCATCGGCGGGTGGTGCGGCGGGAAGCCGTACGAAGCGGTGTGTTCGGAGAGCTTGTTCAGGCGCAGTGGTTCGGGGTGCCGGATCAGCTCGCCCAGGATGCCGTGGCCCTCCGGGTACGGGCCGATCCGGGCGATCTGCTCCTCGCTGACGCCGACGGTGAGGAAGTCCGACAGGCGTTTTCCGTCCGGGCCGATCACGCCCAGGGCCGCGTACTCGGCCTCGACCAGGACCGCCGCGGCCTCCACGATGCTGCGCAGCGCCTGCTCCAGGTCCAGCTCCCGGCCGACGGAGAGCACCGCCTCCAGCAGACTGTGCACCCGGTCGCGAGTGCCGCGGGCCGCATCCAGGCGGGCCTGCAGCTCCTCCAGCAGATCGTCCAGCCGCAGCTGCGGCATCCGCACCCGGGCGCTCTCGGAGCCTCCCACCAGCGATTCCTCCAAGCCCCTCAACCCGCCGAGGACCGACCGTCCTCGTCCGGGCCACGGTATACGGGCCGCGTCAGGAGACGGTACGGGGTCCGGCTCATTGGCCGGGGACGGGGGCGTGGCGGGCGATGGTGGAAGGGACAAACCCCCACCCGCCCTGTGACTTCAGTGCCCTTCCTGCCTCTGCCGGTCCTGGACCTGGGTGGCGATGACGGCGGCCTGGATACGGCGCTCCACGCCGAGCTTGGCCAGCAGGCGGGAGATGTGGTTCTTCACCGTCTTCTCGGCCAGATACAGCCGCTGGCCGATCTGGCGGTTGGTCAGGCCCTCTCCGATCAGGGCCAGGATCTCCCGTTCCCGGCCGGTCAGGCCTTCGAGTCCGTCCGGCTCCTGCTCCTCTTGCCGGCCTCCGCGCAGTCGCGCCATCAGCTTGGTGGTGGCACTGGGATCGAGCAGGGACTGGCCGCCGGCCACGGTGCGCACGGCGGACACCAGGTCCGAGCCCTGGATCTGCTTCAGGACATAGCCGGAGGCGCCGGCCATGATCGAGTCGAGCAGGGCTTCCTCGTCGTCGAAGGAGGTCAGCATCAGACAGGCCAGCTCCGGCATGCGCGATCGGAGCTCCCGGCAGACGGTCACACCGTCGCCGTCGGGCAGACGGACATCGAGCACCGCCACCTGTGGACGCAACGCGGGGACGCGCACCAGTGCCTGCTCCACCGTGCCGGCCTCACCGATCACATCGATGTCCGGCTCGTCGTTCAGCAGGTCGCGCACGCCGCGCCGTACCACCTCGTGGTCGTCCAGCAGGAAGACCCGGATCGGACTTCCGGCGCCGGGCTGCTCGCTGTCGGCCATCAAACTGCTCCCTGGTTCCGCGTTCCGCACCGATGTCCGCTCGTATGACGGCATCGGCCTCCGTGCCGAGATCTTTCCTGTATCCGGGCCGATGGGCCAGGGCCGGTCGGCCCTGTTTTCCACTCACTGTGACTGCCGGGAACCGATTGCAGCCACCACCCGGGCGAAGGTCCCGGTGGCCCCGCTCCTGGGGCCTGACGGCCCTGGGCCAGGACCGGTCCTCGTAGAAGTCTGGAGCCGCTGCGAAACGATCACAAGGAGCGGACAACATGACTGCCAACGACACCGGCGTCCCCGCCACCACCACCGTCGCCGTACAGGTGCGAGTGGAAGGCGATGTGGACGAGGAAGCCGTCGGGTACGTCCGGGAAAAGGTCCTCGCGGCCCTCGGTCGGCCGGGGGCTCCAGCCGTGAGCGGTGAGGTGAGGGTCGCCAGGGCGGTGGCGCACCACGCCGAGCGGCCCTGGTCCGCCGGGGCCGAGCTCGTCGTGGGGAACACCCTCGTGGTCGTTCATGCCCAGGAGGCCACGGCACATGAACTGGCGGACCGGTTGCAGGACAGGCTGCGCAGCCAGATGGACCGGGTTCTGCACCGCAAGGAGGCGGTCCGCAGGTCGGCCACTCCGCCTCCGTGGCGCGGCGGCCGGACCGGCAACGGTCGGGTTTAGGGCCTCATGGTCCCCGGTGGTAGACGGGTCGCCCCCGATCAAGGGCCGAACGGCCCTGGCGCGAGGAGCTCCGGTGCCGTTCCAATGACCTGATCGAGCCTGTCCGTGGCTTCCGCCTCGCCGGCTGCCACGGACGGGCAGCCTCCCACGTGTTGAAGGGACGACGCACATGCCGCACCGGCGCACCGGCCGTCACCACGACGACAGGCCGCGTAACCGCCTCGCCGCGCCGGCCGAAGACGCACAGCAGTGAGCAACGAAACCGCACGGAAGCCCCTCATGACCTCCGACACCCCACAGCCCCTCATCGCCGGGCCGCGCCGAAGCATCGAGCTGGACAGCGACGAAGCATTGCGGCTGCTGGGCAGCGTGTCCTTCGGAAGAATCGTCTTCACCCGCCACGCGCTGCCGACCATCCGTCCGGTCAACCATGTCCTGGACAACGGCGACATCGTCATCCGCACTCACGAGGGCGCGGCCCTGACCGCGCGCGCCGGGCAGGCCGACGGCCAGGGCGTCGTCGTGGCATACGAGGCCGACGCCATCGACCCGGACACACACCTCGGCTGGAGCGTGGTGGTCACCGGTTACGCCCACCTGGTGACCGATACGGAGGAACTGGCCCGCTACCAGGCTCTGCTCAGTCCCTGGGTGAAACAGACCATGGACTACGCGGTGCGCATCCGCGTCGACCTGATCACTGGCGTCCGGCTCATCGCCGACGATGGGGCCAACGATGGGGCCGACGACACCTGATCACGGACCGCGGAGCCGCCACGGGCACGCCGCGCAGCGCCTGTCACGCAGGCGAACCCTGTCAGTCGTGCGGAACCACCGCGACCGGTGCCCCCGCGTGGTGCAGCACAGCTTGGGTGACCGGGCCGACGGCGGCACCGACAGGCATCCGGCGCTCGCGCCGACCGACCACGATCAGGGACGCGTCGCGCGAGGCCTCCGACAGGTGCGAGCCGGCGCTGCCGATCACGGCCTGTTCCGTCACCTCGACGCCGGGGAACTTGTTCCGCCAGGGATCCAGAGCCTGGGCCGGCATGCCCCTGGTCGGCTCGGCGCGCAGTTCGGCGTTGAGGGCGCTGTCATTGCCGTCATAGGACAGCGCCGGGCTCCAGCCGTGGACGACGCGCAGCCCCGCCGCACGGCGTGAGGCGGCGTCGAATGCGAACCCGATCACCGTGTCGTTCGGGGCCGCCAGGTCAAGGCCGAGAACGACGTCGCGGAACGGTGTGGTCCCGGACGCGCTGTCGAAAGCGACGGGCAGCTGTTCGTACCCGGGGCGCAGGCCGTCCCGCACGAGAACGACGGGCCGGCGGCTGCCTGCCACGACCGCGAGAGCGACGGACCCGACCAGGAACCCGGCGACGCCGCCGAGGCCGCGCGAACCCAGCACCAGCAATTCGGCCTCTTCGGCCGCCGAGAGCAGGGCAGGGACGGGCTCCTCGCAAACACGGTCGACCGTGATCCGCAGGCCGGGGTGGCGGTGCGCGATCTTCGCTTCGGCCTCGCGCAGCATGTGATCCGCCCAGCGGCCCTGCGCGTCAGGGCGCAGAGCCGGCTGAGGAATTCCGCCCAGGGGCGCGTACATGTACGGCTGCCACCGAAGAGCGTGGACCAGGCGCAGCGGGACGTCGCGCAGCAGGGCTTCCCGAGCCGCCCAGTCGGCGGCGGTGAGGCTCTCGGGGGAGCCGTCCAGGCCTGCGGTGATGGTGCGGGGCATCTCCGACCTCCTTTACAGGTACGAATTCAGTGTCGACGCCCGGCAGTTGGGGCAGGAGAGGCCTCAGGTCCCTGCGTGGGGGCCGGATGGCCCAGGCGGGGGCGACCGTGCGGCGCAGGTGAGCCGACGCGCCATCTGGCGATCAGCGAGCGTCCTCGCCACCGTTGAGCCGAGTCGGCCGACGCAAGCGGGGGAAGAGCTGATGCCGGACACCCAGCAACGCCTGGATGACCTCGACGAGGCAGCGCGGCGCATGCTCGAGGAAAGCCGCCGCATCAACAGCGATCACGCGGACACAAGCCGACTGTCAACACCGCCTCGCCCATCCCGGCCGTGCTGCTCAAACCCCTGATCGACGACTTGGCGAAAGGGCTGAGAGCCGCACGCGAGGAGCGGCTTGGAAAACTCCTCGACGCCATCCACGAACTTCCGAAACCGCCACTCCGCATCAACCCGGCCAAGCGCGTGCATGAGCAGGGCACCCGTCTGGGGAACCGCCGGCCCGGTACCGGGCTCATCCCGTAAGGGCGTTCCGACAGCAGCAGCTGCTTGCCCCCACAGGCCGGCTCACAGTGCCCGCAGACCGTGCTCTCGCAACTGTTCCCGGACCCGTTCCGTCAGCTCCGGATCGGGCACGGGGGTGTCGCCCAGCGGGAAGTCGATGCCGAGAGCGTCGTACTTGTGGGCGCCCAGTTTGTGGAACGGCAGGACGTCCACCCGGTCGACGTTGCCCAGCCCGGCCAGGAAGGCACCGAGGCCGTCCACGGCGGACGGGTCGTCGGTCCAGCCGGGGACGAGAACATAGCGGATGTACACGGGGATGCCCAGCGCGTCCAGCCGGGTCGCGAAGCTGAGCGTGGGGGCGAGGTTGCCGCCGGTCAGCCGTCGATAGGTGCCGACGTCGAAGGATTTGATGTCGAGGAGCACCAGGTCGGTGTCGGCGAGCAGCGCGTCGTCCGCGCGGGCTCCCAGGAAGCCGGAGGTGTCCAGGGCCGTGTGCAGGCCCAGTTCCTTGCAACGGCGGAGCACCGCGCCGGTGAACGAGGGCTGGAGCAGAGGCTCTCCACCGGTGATGGTCACTCCCCCGCGCGCCGTGGTGACGAAGGCCCGGTACTTCGTGATCTCCGCCATCACCTCGTCGACGGTGGTCTCCCGGCCGTCCCGCATGTGCCAGGTGTCCGGATTGGCGCAGTACAGGCAGCGCAGCGGACAGCCACTGACGAACAGCACGAAGCGGGTCCCGGGACCGTCCACGCCCGTGGACAGGTCCCAGGAGTGCACCTGGCCGGTGAGCGGTCCCGACGCCGGGACCGCCCCGCGTGCCGCCGGGTTCGCCGCGGGGTTCACAGCGATCCGTGGAAGGTACGGCTGATCACGTCGAGCTGCTGCTCGCGCGTCAGGCGGACGAAGTTGACGGCGTACCCGGAGACCCGGATCGTCAACTCCGGGTACTTCTCCGGGTGTTCCATGGCGTCCTCGAGCGTCGCCCGGTCCAGGACGTTGACGTTCATGTGGAATCCGCCCGAGCTCATGTAGGCGTCGAGGATGCCGACAAGGTTCGCGGCGCGCTCGGCCGGGTCGTGGCCGAGTCCCTCGGGGGTGACGGTCGAGGTGAGGGAGATGCCGTCGCGGGCCTGCTCGTACGGGATCTTGGCCACCGAGAGCGCGGAGGCGACCATGCCGTGCCGGTCGCGGCCGTTCATCGGGTTGGCACCGGGCGCGAAGGGGGCTCCCGCGGGGCGGCCGTCGGGCGTGCTGCCCGTGTGCTTGCCGTAGACGACGTTGGAGGTGATCGTCAGCACGGACTGGGTGTGTTCGGCGTCCCGGTAGGTCGGGTGCTTGCGCACCTTCGCCATGAAGGACTCCACCAGATCGACGGCGATGGCGTCCGCGCGGTCGTCGTTGTTGCCGTACGCCGGGTAGTCGCCCTCGACCTCGTAGCCGACGGCCGGCCCGCCGGTGGCGTCCCGTATCACCCTCACCCGCGCGTGCCTGACGGCGGACAGGCTGTCGACGGCGACCGACAGTCCGGCGATGCCGCACGCCATGAAGCGGTGGACGGGGTGGTCGTGCAGCGCCATCTCGACGCGTTCGTAGGCGTACTTGTCGTGCATGTAGTGGATCACGTTGAGTGCGTTGACGTACGTCTCCGCCAGCCAGTCCAGCATCCGGTCGTACGCCACCCACAGTTCGTCGTAGTCCAGGTACTCGCCCGTCAGCGGGGGCATCTCGGGCGCGACCTGCTCGCCGGTCATCTCGTCCCGGCCACCGTTGATCGCGTACAGCAGGGTCTTGGCGAGATTGACCCGCGCCCCGAAGAACTGCATCTGCCTGCCGACCGCCATGGCCGACACACAGCAGGCGATGGCCGTGTCGTCGCCGGTGCGCGGGCGCATCAGGTCGTCGGACTCGTACTGGATGGAGCTGGTGTCGATCGAGACCTGGGCGCAGAACCGCTTGAACCCCTCCGGCAGCCGTGGCGACCACAGCACGGTGAGGTTCGGCTCCGGGGCAGGCCCGAGGTTGTACAGGGTCTGCAGGAAGCGGAAGGAGGTGCGGGTGACCAGCGTGCGACCGTCCGTGCCGATGCCGCCGATGGACTCCGTCACCCAGGTCGGGTCGCCGGAGAACAGCGCGTCGTACTCGGGCGTGCGCAGGAAACGCACGATCCGCAGCTTGATCACGAAGTCGTCGACCAGCTCCTGAGCCCGGTTCTCGTCGATCGTCCCGTCGTCGAGGTCCCGCTGGAGGTAGACATCAAGGAATGTCGAGGTGCGGCCCAGCGACATCGCCGCGCCGTTCTGCTCCTTCACGGCGGCCAGGAAGCCCAGGTAGAGCCACTGGATGGCCTCGTGGGCGGTGGCGGCGGGGCGGGAGACATCGCAGCCGTACGAGGCGGCCATCCGCGTCAGCTCGCCCAGCGCGCGGATCTGTTCCGCCAGCTCCTCGCGGTCACGCATGACGTCCGGGACGGAGGGCCGCTTGTCCAGCAGGGCCCGCTCGGCCCGCTTGGCCTCGATCAGCCGGTCGGTTCCGTACAGCGCGACGCGCCGATAGTCCCCGATGATCCGGCCGCGGCCGTAGGCATCGGGCAGCCCGGTGATGATCCCCGCCTTGCGGGCGGCCCGCATCTCGGGGGTGTAGGCGTCGAAGACGCCGTCGTTGTGGGTCTTGCGGTAGGTGCCGAAGACCTTGGTCACGAACGGGTCGGGCTCGTAGCCGTACGCCTTCAGCCCGTTCTCGACCATCCGGAGGCCGCCGCCCGGCATGATCGCCCGCTTCAGCGGGGCGTCGGTCTGCAGCCCGACGATCAGCTCACGGTCCCGGTCGATGTATCCGGGAGCGTGCGCGGTGATCGTGGAAGGGGTGGCTGCGTCGACATCGAGGATGCCCTTGCGCCGCTCCTCGGGGAACAGGGCGCTGACCTTCCGCCAGACGGCGAGAGTGCGTTCGGTCGGACCCGTGAGGAACTCCGGGCCGCCCTCGTACGGTGTGCAGTTGGCCTGGATGAAGTCACGTACGTCGATGGTGTCACGCCAGCGTCGGCCGGCGAAGCCGCGCCAGGCCTCGGCGGATGCATCCACGTCTGGGCGGGTTGCCACGGTCATCACTGCCTCCGCATCGTTCGCGACACCGCCCACGGAAGGCCCCGGGCGGCTCCGCTGACGATGCTCCTCGCCCGTTGCCGACCGGGGCAGGGCCTGCGGGAACCCTCCCCGCGCCGTCCGGCCCTCGCGTCGTGGGGCCGTTCGGTCCATGTCACATTCGGCGGTGCCCGGTACTCGAACGTGAGGGGCCACCGTTCCCGGCCTGACCGGAGAGCGGCCCGGGGAGGCGTGGCGGTGAAGGGGACCGTCCGGCCCTTCCGCCGCGCCCACCGGCCCGGATTTCCTCGGACCATGGCCCAAACTCCCCTCAGGTCCGAGCCCCGCCACACCGAAGGTGCCGTCGGCGGGACGACCGTCGTCGAGCTGCGCGGTGAGATCGACATCCTCACGGCACCGGCCCTGGGGGCGCACCTCGACGACCTGTCGGCGGCCGCCCGCCCCGACCTCGTGCTGGACCTTCACGCCGTGTCCTTCATCGACTGCGCGGGGCTTCGGCTGTTGTGCCGGGCGCGGAACCGCGTCATGGAACGGCACGGCCGGCTGCGCCTCGTCACGGACAGCGACCGATTCCTGCGCATACTGAGCGGCGCGGGACTTGATGGCGTCTTCGAGTTGTACGACCGCCTGCCGGAAGCCCTCGCTGCCGTGCCCGGCGGGGGCCTCTCCGCCGCTTCCGCTTGAGCGGCTTCGGCGAGTTCGGCTCGAACGTTCGACGAAGCGGCCTGCTGGAGCACGGGAACCGGCTGGGCCGAACGGCCCAGCACCCGCCTGTACTTGGCCCGAACGGCCCCCGGCCTCCGTCTCGTCGGCCCATGTCACGGCACCGCTCGGGCTGCCACCTTCCTGTTGTGGCAACGAGGAGGTGCGGAGAGATGCGCAACGGCAAGCTCGCGAAGAGGAAGCGCAGGCGAACGAAGGTCCGGCTGTGGCGGTGGCGGAGCAACCCGATCCGGCGACGCGACGACGTCCTCGAGGCATGGCTCCTGCTGGCGATATGGGCGCTCATTGCGGTGGGCGGCACAGTGGCCGGCATGGTGACCGCCCATGCCGCCGACCAGGTCTTCGCCCAGCAGCGGGCGGAGCGGATCCCCGTCCGCGCTGTTCTCCTCAGCGATGTCCCGCGCACCGTGACCTCGGGCATCGGAAGAGACCTGATCTCGGCAAGGGTCCGCTGGACGACCTCGGACGGCGCCACGCACAACGGCATGACGCTGGTGAGCACTGGGAAGAAGGCCGGCTCCACGGTCAGGATCTGGATCGACGGCCAGGGGAAACCGAGCACCCAGCCGCCGGCCCCCGCCAAGGCGGCCGTCGAGTCGGCACTCATGGGAGCCTCGGCTGCCCTCGCCCTGAGTGGCGTGGTGTTCGGCGTCGGGAGCGCCGGGCGCTGGTACCTCGACCGACGGCGCATCGAGCAGTGGGACAGGGAGTGGAACGTGATCGGCCCACGGTGGGGGCACAAGACCAGCTGAGCATGGCGACTGGGCCACCGTGCAGCTCGCACTTGGATGCGCGGCCGATGCCCGGCTCGGCCTGAGTGCGATGACGGACGCCGGACCCCCTCGGCTCCCCCACCCGTTTCGGACTGCCTTCGGCCCAGCTCAAGTGACCGGACGTCCGGAAGGCCGCGCCCCACCCGTACTCATGTCGGGCAGGGCGCTCGCCGGTCGCCGGATCCTCCGTTGCTGAAACGACTGAAGGGCAACGTCACCGCCTGGTCGGGGTCGCCGCTTCAGTCGTCCGACTGAAGCGCGAGCGGTACGCCGGTAAGGCCACCTACCGGCTGGACTGCGCGGTGCCGTTCATCTTCGCCTGGTTCTGCGCGAGGAGCGCCTGCACCTCCTGTTCGACCTCTTTCGGGTCGACGCCGAGGGCACGTCCCATATGTGCCGACCACACCTCCGAGCGGATGTTGGTCTCGAAGTCCAGGTCGGCGCGAATCTTCTCGCGGGCCGCCTGGCGGTTCTGGCTCACCATCACGAAGGTGGACAGAAAGATCGCCTCAAGGCTGACGATCATCGTGAGCAATCCGAAGGGATACGGGTCCCAGACCGCCGAGTGGCCGAACAGCCCCTCGTTGAAGGCGATCCAGACCATGAACCACACCGCGTGGATGTAGACGAACAGCATGGTTCCGGAGAAGGTGGTGATCGCGTCCGCGAGCCGGTCCTGGGTACCGCGCATCCGCGCGACGATCTCCTGCTCGTTCCGGAGCCAGATGTTCGACCCATTTATCGCAGAGCCCATGATCACTCCTCGGTTCGCTGTCCACGAGATTCCGCTGGCAGCGTACGCGCCGCGCGATCGTCGAACGTACGTCAATCAACTGCGAACGACGCCGCATGCGTAGGGGCAAGCCACGCGTTGAGGCGTTTGACGGAAGTGGGCCGAGTCACACCGCGGCAGGGTAAGGGCTGCGCCGCCTCGGGCCCCTTCCGCCGCGGGCGGGTAGTCTCCGAACGAGAAGGCCACGAGCATGGCCAAGTCGACGGCCCCCCTCTGCTCCGGCGAGGGCTCCTGGCCGTAGTCGTGGGAGTCGTCGCGTTGGCGTGGCCCGGCATCACCCTGGCGGTGTTCGTCGTCGCCTTCTCCGTCTACGCCCTCCTCGCCGCCGGTATCGATCTCAGGCGCGCCTTCAGCAGTGACCGCGCCGGCCCGGCCCTCGGACATCTGCTGCTGGCCCTGCTGTCCTTTGTCGCGGCCTTCGGCGCACTGACGTGGCCGGGGGTCACGGGGCCGCACCGGCTTGGTCCTGCCGATCGTCTCGAACGTCCGGTCAAGGCGCTCCAGCCGGAGCATCTCCGCCTCGGTGATGTCCCAGACGTCCAGGACTCCACCGCAGCGCGGCAGGGTGAGGGGCAGCGTAAATGACAAGGCCGGCCCATGCTGCGATACCTACCCCGGCGGGTGTCAAGCCCCCTCAGTACGACCCGAAGCGCGCGGGAAGGCCGCGCATCCTGACGTACGGCCACGCGCGCGGCGCGCGGTGATCCGCCGGGTCCCGCTCGGCGGCTAGGTGGGAGTCCGGGGCCCGGAGCCCCGCGAGTTGAGCCGAATTGATGGTTCCCCACCGAGAACTCACGGGGGCGTTCCTGCCAAGGCCGGGGTCCGACGCATAGGATCTGGGGAACCGGCGGATGCATGGCTCGGCTTCTGTCTCCACAACTTCCGTGTCACCGGTTACCGGTAGCGGTTGTCCCGCCAATGCTGATCGCACTCACGCGCGACATCATGATCATGAGATCTCAGGACCGCCTGGAGTCCCCATGACCGCATCGCCCGCCCCCGAGCGTCCCACCTTCACCCCATCGGCAGAGCTGTTCCCCTTCACTTCCAGGTGGTTTGCCAGCTCGGTGGGCCGTGTCCACTACGTCGACCAGGGACAGGGACGGCCCATCCTGTTCCTCCACGGCAACCCAACCTGGAGCTTCTTGTACCGCGGGATCATCACCCGGCTACAAGACCGGTTCCGCTGCGTGGCCGTGGACTACCCCGGCTTCGGTCTGTCCGATCGACCGAGCGGGTACGGCTATACCCCCGCTGAGCACATGCAGGTGGTCGGCGAACTCGTCGACCACCTTGGGCTCGAGGACCTGATCATCATGGGCCAGGACTGGGGTGGGCCGATCGGAGTGGCCCTCGCCACCACCATCCCGGAACGGGTGAGCGGCTTGGTGTTGGGCAACACCTGGTTTTGGCCGGTCGACCTCCCGGCGACCCGGATCTTCAGCCGGGTCATGTCGAGCCCGCCACTGCAATGGGCCATCCTGCAGCGCAACTTCTTTGTGGAGCGGCTGATCCCGGCCGGCGCCGCGCGCCGGCTCACGTCCGCAGAGATGGACCACTATCGGGGGGTTCAACCGAGCCCGCAGGCGCGCGTTGGCGTGGCCGAGTTCCCACGGCAGCTGCTGGCGGCCAGGCCGTGGCTGGCAAAGCTCGCCGCCCAAGCGCCGGCCCTGCTTTGGGCCAAGCCGGTGCTTCTGGTCTGGGGCATGCGCGATGTGGCCTTCCCGCCCAAGGCCGCACTGCCCCGTATGCGTGCCACGTTCAGCGACGTGGTACTGGTCGAGCTGCCCAGGGCGCGGCATTTCATCCAGGAAGATGCGCCGGAGGAGATCGGCAGGGCTGTCCTCGAGCGGTTCGGCTGATTGACTGGTCGATTCTCCACCCCATGCGCTTCGATCACGTGTCGTGTCGCTGGGCCCCCAGAGAGCCGGTGCCGCAGGCAGGGTCGACCAGGCGTATGCCCGCGGCGATACCGAGGCGGTCGAGCAGCGCATCGTCAGCGTCAGGATCGGTGCCCTGGTTGCGGTCGTCCAAAGCGACGACAACCGGGCTGCCCAGGCCGATGCCGAGTGGACATGGTGGGCCCGCCGGACCCGGCGGAACGGCCGTCGGAACACACGGGTTGCGACCTCTTGGCGGAGAGTACTGAGTTCGCGTTTCGGGCCGATGGACAGTCAGCTTGTGCTTGGGTGAGTCCAATCGGCAACACACCTCTCAGCCACAAGGAGCGAGCGCCGCGATGCGGAAGTCGTAGTACGCAGCACACGTCTAGCTGGCCCTGGGCATGCTGAGCTTCCTGGCGCTCGACAAGCAGTTCCAGCTTTCCGGGACGCGGCTGTTCACGTTGTTCTTCTGGTTCTACAACGCGGGCATCGCCGTCACCGTGGGCATGATGGGCGTCCACGGGTGCCTGACCGTGCTCGGCGACAATGTGCCGGAGGCCGTCGGCATGGCGGTTCGACGGCGATTCAGGCGGTGCGCTTGATCTGCCGGAAGCAGAGCGCAGAGAAGATCGCCGCGGCGACGAGGTAGATCCCCGCCTCGATGAACTGGAAAGGCCAGTAACGGCTGTTGGGCTGATAGGTGGCACCGACGTGGAGGTCCTGTGCCGCCAGGCAGTCGATCGTCTGCGTGTGCTTGCCGGGAGATAACTACCCGCCCAAGGCCGCCGACCTCATCGGCCGCGACTTCACTGCCGCGGCGGTGAACACGAAGTACGTCGGCGACATCACTTATCTCCCGCTGGCCGGCGGGAAGTTCCTGTATCCGGCCACGGTCATCGACCTCGCCTCCCGGCGCCTGGCCGGCTGGGCGATCGCCGATCACATGCGTGCCAAACTGGTCACCGAGGCCCTGGCCGCGGCCGAGCAGTGCCGCGGCAGCCTCGCCAGCGCCATCATGCACACCGATCACGGCGCCCAGGGCGGATTCAATCGGTCGTTGCAACACCTCGTCCTCGGAGGTGTTGATGGGCAGGCCAGCAGGGTGGATGGCGGCGTTGACCGGGCGGTCGCCGATGAAGTCGCCTGGTGCGCCGGCGCTTCGGCGGGAAGTAGAACGTCAGTTCTGGCGGGAGATCGCGAAGGGGGTGCTCGCCGAGGAGGCGGCAGCTGCGGTCGGCGTATCCCAGGCGGCGGGTTGCAGGTGGTTCCGGCACGGTGGCGGCATGCCACCAATGGATCTTGCTCCGCAGTCCGGCCGGTACCTGTCCTTTCACGAGCGTGAAGAGATCGCGATCCTCAAAGCGCAGGGCATCGGAGTCCGGGAGACCGCGCGTCGTCTCGGCCGTGATCCGTCGACGGTATCCCGGGAGCTGCGGCGCAACGCCGTGACCCGTGGCGGCCGGCTGGACTACCGGGCTTCGGTCGCGCAGTGGAAGGCCGACCTGGTGGCCCGGCGCCCGAAGACAGCGAAGCTGGCCGCGAACGACCGGCTGCGGGATTACGTGCAGGAAAGGCTTTCCGGCCAGGTCAGCCGCCCGGACGGGACGGCACTGGGGCCGGAGGGCCCGCGGTGGAAGGGGAGGAACAAGCCGCACCGCGGCGACCGCCAATGGGTCATGGCGTGGAGTCCGGAGCAGATCGCGGACCGGCTGAAGGTCGACTTCCCCGATGATGAATCCATGCGGATCAGCCATGAGGCGATCTACCAGGCCCTGTTCATCGAAGGCCGGGGAGCGCTCAAGCGCGAGCTTGTTGCCTGCTTGCGCACCGGCAGGGCCCTGCGGGTGCCCCGAGCCCGGTCCGAGCGCAAGGCGTGGACCCACGTCACGCCCGAGGTGCTGATCAGCGAACGGCCGACCGAAGCCGACGACCGCGCCGTACCGGGACACTGGGAGGGCGACCTCCTGATCGGACTTGAGCGATCGGCAATCGGCACGCTGGTCGAGCGCACCACCCGATTCACGGTGCTCGTCCACCTGCCCCGCCAGGACGGCTACGGCGTCGTCGCCCGTACCAAGAACGGGCCGCCGCTGGCCGGTTACGGCGCGGTGACGATGAAAGATGCGCTTGCGGCGACGATCGGCACTCTGCCCGAGCAACTATGGCGGTCCCTGACCTGGGACCGGGGCAAAGAGCTTTCAGCGCACGCCCAGTTCACGATCGAGACCGGCGTCCCGGTCTACTTCGCCGACCCGCACAGCCCCTGGCAGCGCGGCACCAACGAGAACACGAACGGCCTGCTGCGCCAATATTTCCCGAAGGGAACCGACCTTTCTCGATGGCCGGCGGAGGATATCGAGGCGGTCGCAGCCACGCTCAACAGTCGCCCCCGCAAGAGCCTCGGTTGGAAGACACCCGCCGAAGCCCTCAACGACCATCTACTATCGATCAAATAAGCCGGTGTTGCATCCACTGGTTGAACCTGGCCAGTACACGAGCAGAGCGTTCGCCGACGCCTGCCGCAGGGCGGGCGTGATCCAGAGCATGAGCGCTGTCGGCAGCTCGGCAGACAACGCGCTTGCCGAGTCCTTCAACGCCACATGCAAGAGGGAGACCCTCCAGGGCCGCAGTGCCTGGGCCGACGAGCGTGAAGCCCGCCTCGACCTGTTCCGCCGGCTGCACCGCTACAACACCCGACGGCGCCACTCCAGCCTCGGACAACGCAGCCCCGTCACCTACGAGACAGCACTCGACACAACATCAACTACCCTGGCCCAAGCCGCATAGCCGGTGTCCAAGATTCCGGGTCAAGCCCCGTGCCGGCGCTCTCCCCGAACCTGACCGAGGCGAGCTTGATCACGACCATGATGGGACCGGTCGGCCACCATCACCGTCGTCCTGTCCCCCGGGCCCGGGCGCGGCCACCCTCGTCACCCGCTCGCCCCGATCAAGCGGGACCGAGCCGACATGCTGCGCTTTGCGGAGGTCATCGCCGCCGAGCGGGAGCTGCTGCGAGCCAACGCCACCGGCTTCGGCCTTCAGGCAGCAGGACTGGCGCCGGGCGCGCGGCTCCCTGATCCCTCCCTTCGCGAGCCCTGACGAGCAACGCCGTCCTTCCCATGACCAGCCCTTCCAGGAGGTATTGCCGTGGCCGTGCACGACATCGCTTACGTCGAGCTGTACACGCGGGACAAAGTGTCCGCCCTCGACTACCTCGTCTCGGCCATGGGCTTCACCAGGGTCGCGGACTCGGTGGAGTTCGACCGCAGTTCGGTGCTGCTGAGGCAGGGCGAGGTGCAACTCATTGTCACCTCCGGCCGAGGGATCTGGACATTCCTCGACGAGCATGGCGATGGGGTCGCCGATATCGCGCTGATCTGCGACGACGTAAGGACAACGAGCGATGCGGCAGCTGCGGCCGGCGCCACGGTGACCACCTTCGCGAAGCGCGGCCCGGTCGTTTCCGGGGTCGGCGATGTCTGCCACACCCTTCTTCCGGCGGACGACTCCGCGACCGGCCTCCCCGTCGGCCACAACTGGGTCGTGGCGCCCGGGGCGCCCATGCGGCCGACCGGCCGGATCCAGCGCCTCGACCATGTCGCGGTTTGCCTCGAGGGGGCAGCCTGAAGAAGTACGCCGACTTCTACCGCGACACCTTCGGTTTCTCCCGCCACCCCTCGGACTACGTTGCCGTCGGCGACCAGGCGATGGACTCGATCGTCGTACGCAGCGAGTCAGGTCGCGTCGTCCTCAGGCTGGTCGCACCGGATCCGACGAAGGAGCCCGGGCAGCTCGACGCCTTCCTCGAGCGCAATGGGGGTCAGGGAGTGCAGCACCTGGGGTTCCTGGTTGAGGACATCATTTCCGCGGTGCGGGAGTTCCGGGCCACGGGGGCGGAGTTCCTCTTCGCTCCGGAGACGTATTACGACATGCTCTCCGAACGGATCACCGATCTCCAGGAGGAGGTCGCGGAGCTGAAGGACGTGCAGGTGCTCGCCGACCGCGACGAGTGGGGCCACCTACTGCAGCTCTTCACCGGATCGCCGTATCCGCGCAACACGCTCTTCTTCGAGCTGATCCAGCGCTGCGGCTCCCGGGGCTTCGGCAGCGCCACCATCCGGGCCTTGCAGGAATCGGTGGAGCGCAACCCGCTCCGCGCCGGATGAGCACCAGGAGTACTGCTGCCATTGCCGACCTGTTCATGCATCTCCGGGCGCACCCGGCCGAATCCGGTCGGTGTCGCACCCATGGCGTACCGCACGCCTCCCCACCGGAGAGCGAGGTCACCACGGCCCGTGCCGCCAGCCGGCTCACGTACTGGTCGTGAGTGCATACACGGTGGTCGCCGAACAGCTCTCCCCCGCGCGCGGCGCCGTAGAGTGCGTCGTCGGCCGGACGGGTCGGCCCCGGCGGTTTCATGTGCCTGCGTGCCGGCGAGTGTCGTGGGATCGGACGGGCAGGTACGACGAAAGGCCCGTACAACGCACCTGGCGTGTCCGGGCCCTTGGGATGTGGTCAGCCCTCGATCCAGCCGTGGCCCTTTGCGAACTGCAACAATCCGGCGCGGATCTGGACGATCTGGGTACCGGTCAGTGATGGTGCCACCTCCAGCAGCACCTCGGTCACGTCCCTGGTGTACTCGTCGTGGTCGAGTACATCGCACATCGCATCGTCGCCGGCCGTCTGGCGGGCCGCGGCGGACCTTGGCGGCGTGACCGGGGCGCCATCGGCGTTCTTGGCGAGTTGCACGGCCGACGCCTTTGGTCCCCGATCTCCCTCCTCGATCTCGAATTCGACCGCTGTACCGGGGCGGATGTAGGACTCCGGTATGAGCATGTCGTTCACATGGAGAAAGACGTCCTCTCCGCCGTGATCGGGCGCAATGAAACCATAACCCCTCACGCTGTCGAACCGGACCACACGACCAGCAACCATGCCAACCCCCAACAACTCGGGCCCCTTGCCCGACAGTACCTGGTTGGAGATTACTAAGCTTGAACTCGGGTTGTCATAGTGAGTCATGCGGGGTGGAGGGTAAGAGGGCATCTGATCCAGGTAGTTGGTGTTCCGCCATGCTTACGTGATCTGCGGCATTGGCGGTCGTTGTGCGAGGTGTGAGTGCTCGTCGTCCGTACCGCAGTGACGTGCCGGCGTCCGCTGGGCCTTGATCGAGCCGGTCTTCACCCCCTGGCGGGCGAGCCGGACCGGGCTCTGCAAGCTGCTGCTCGACGACATGGCCGCGGCACACCCCAAGGTGACCAAAGTCTGGGCCGAGGGCAGCGACCAGAGCAGCATCTTCAACCATGGCGCCGGACTGGGCAGCGATGTGGAGGTGGTGCAGCGACCACAGGCGAAGGCATTCCAGCCGCTGCCGAAGCGGTGGTGATCGAGCGGACCTTCGGTTGGTTGATCCAGCACCGCCGCTTGGCGCGGGACTTCGAAGCCCTGCCGCAGAGATCCCGGGCGGTGATCGCCTGGGCGATGGCTAACAAGATGTCATGTGAGCTCCCCGGAGAATCCGTGTCCTGGCGCCCGGACGCCCTCTCGTCGGTCACGTCAGCGGAACCGGAATCGACAGCGCCGGGGCAGTCGCGGTGCGGTACCCCGGCGCAAAAGGACTTCCACCCTCATGTGCAGCTTGGCACAGTCGGTTCAATGACGAAGCGTCGGACCGGGATGGACGACCTGCAGCAGGCCATCATCGCGCGTCTCCGGGAACCGATTGGTCGCGCTGGTCAAGGTATTGGGCGAACTCGAGCCAGGTGGCGGCGTATCGGCGCGCAAGGCTTCCCACCAGTGCCCCGCAGTGCGGCGGTACGGCGGAGGGCAGACCGGACCATTCCGCGGACGCGTTCTCCTGCAGGAGCCGGAGCAACTGCCGTCCCTCTTCCTTGAAGCGCAGCGACGGGTCCCGCGCCAGCTTCTCGAGCACCACACCCGGATCCGGCTGTGCCGGCCGAACGTCGCGTTCGCGTCTTCGAGGCTCCTTCCGGGAGGAGACCACGACGTCGCCATGAGCTTCGGGCGTGGCCGTGGGCGCTGGAACTGGGCTTCCAGAGGTTTTGGCGGCTTCCGGCCTCCTCGGTGCGGGCGGTTCACCGGACTGGATGCGTTTACGGACGTCGCTCGCCGTGGCCGGTGAGATGCCCGCGAGCCGCGCCACCTCCCGTAAGGAGGCGTGCGGGTACTCGGCCATTACTTCGGCGGCCCGCCAACGCCCCTCGACGCTGTTCAGCGGGCGTATGCGCCCGTCGCGGCCGATGCGCGCGTTCAACTGCGGCAGGGCGTCAGTTGAACGGCGCCTGATGGCGGCCACGGCCTTGGCTCCCAGGCCCGAGGCCTGCGCGATGGCCCGGTCGGACATCTGCGGATGCGACGCGATGATCCGGGTCGCAGCAGCGCGCCGGTCGGCCTGCGACAAGGGGAGGCCATGCGCGACATTCGCCTCGACCGCACGTAGGAAGGCGTCTTCTGCGGAGCCTTCGAAGAATTCGACATCGATGGTCTCCTGCCCTCGGACCAAGGCGGCCAGGAGGCGGTGCATACCGTCGATCACGCGCATGTCGGACCGGCGAACCAGGATGGCCGGAAGCGGTCCGTCGACTTCGGCCAGCCGATTGACATGCTCTTGGTCCAGCCCCTCCGAGCGGGGAGACTCGCCAGGCAGGAGCATTGCGATCGAAACAGGGATGATTCGCGGCTCACGGACTTCGGCTGGCTGAGTGTGATCGCTGACGAGATGATCACTGGCCCGCATGACCCGCCGGGCCCTCGTACGGCCGGCCGAGCCGCAATGCCGGCGTGACCGCCTGCTGCCCTCCGGCAACTCCAGCAGGTCCAGCGCGTCATCGACCGCCCTCGTCAGGTACGCGGTCGCAAGCAACGTCGCGAGCTTGTGAGAGTCACCGTGCCGCTTGAGCAGGGGGACGCCTTGCCGTCCACGCCGTATCGCGAGCAACTACCCCACGCGATGCCGTCGCTCGCCCCTCTCCCGGCTGATCACTTCGGCAGCTGCGCCGAACGGCAATCACGACCGGCCACTCCGCTCCAGCCACACCGAAGGCGCCGAGCTCCACGGTGAACATGGCCTTGAGGAAGGTCAGGCGCACCATCGTGCATCCCTCGCTTCGCCTCAGGAACGAGGCGGCGGCACCCTCACCAAGTGGGAGAGCCTCATGCTCAGTTCGCGGAACACACTGCTGTGACGCGGTCTGCCGGCGGTTGCCGTCGGAGTGATCGCCGAAGCGTGGCCCGCTCCCACGTCGCCGCCGCCCGACAGGCCGGCATCCATCGCGTCCTTCCAGGAGCGTCGCATCCTCAAGGACCTCGGCGGCGCCCAGTCGGTGGGCGTCTGAGCTGGGCGATGTCCAGGACGCCGCGGCCCGCGAGCGCCCTGCCCGACGTGAATACGGGTAGGGCGCTGCCGCGTGACACAGCATCAGGCGAACGGCCGGACCGGGCGGTCGAGGACTTCCACGGAGCGGACCAGCGGCCCGTTCCGGCCGGTCACCGACGACGAGCCGACCGGGCTCTCACCCTTCCGGCCCCGGGATCACCGGGGCGACTGCGGGCGCGGGGGCCGGGCGGTGTCCATGACCGCCGCTCTCCCTCGCTGCCTCGTCTTCTGCCACTTGACGCAACCATCTACTACCTGCCGCCTTACGCGCCCGGCCTCAACCCCGTCGAAGGCATCTGGTCCCTGCTGCGGCGGGACTGGCTCTCCAACGTCGCTTTCAGCACGCCAGAACACCTCATCCCAGCGCATTCGACGCGGCCTGCGCCACATCCAGTACTGCGGCGACCTCATAGACGGCTGCCTCGCCGAAACGGGCCTGATCGTCAACACATGACCACCACGACAACACGTTCAACCTCGTAGGCCCAACGATTGGGATGGGGCGACACACCTGGCCATCACGCAAAAATAGGCACTGAACGTGCAATATGGTGCAATATTGCATATTTAATCTCTCCGTAGGAGGAAAGCCATGGCGGGCAAGCCCAGCATTGTCTTCGCCCACGGACTCTGGGCGGATGGGTCGTGCTTCAACAAGCTCATCCCCACGCTCCAGGCTGAAGGGCACGAGGTGTTCGCCTCACAGCACGGCCTCGACTCGCTCGAAAGCGACGTCGCGTGCGTCAACTTCACGCTCAACCACGTCCCCGGCCCGATCGTGCTGGTCGGTCACTCCTACGGCGGGACCCTGATCACCAAAGCGGGTACCCACGACCGCGTCGGCGCTCTGGTGTACATCGCCGCGCTCGCCCCGGACGAGGACGAGACGTCGCAGGCACAGCAGGACAAATTCCCCCGCACGCCCATCTTCGAGCACGTGGACGTCGCTGACGGCCGCGTGTGGCTCAAGCCCTCGGGCGTCCCGCACTTCTGCGGCGACCTCCCGGAAGCGGAGCAGAAGCTCGTCCTGGCGACGGGCGCTGTGCCAGTGGCGGACCTGTTCAACCAGCAGGTTCCCGGCACCGCCTGGCGGACGAAGCCAAGCTGGTACATCGTCGCCAACGACGACCACACCGTGCACCCCGACCTGGAGCGGTCCGCCGCCGAGCGCATGGGCGCCAATATCCGTCCCGTGGACAGCAGCCACGTTCCCATGCTCTCGCATCCTGAATTCGTCCTCGATGTGATCCGTGAGGCCGCGGAGTCCCTCGACGCCTAGGGCCTATCTGACGGGTTGCGTGACTCGCTTTCTTGCACGATCGTTCCGGTCGATGTGGGGCGGGGTGACCTTTCAGATGAGGAATGGGCGTGTCTGGAACCGTATTTACCGAGGAGGGTGAGCCGGGGTGGGCGGTGGCAGTGTCGCCGACGGGTGATCAACGGGATTCTGTTCCGGCAGCGGCCCGGCCTGCCGTGGCGGGATCTGCCGCCACGGTTCGGCAAGTGGAAGACCGTGCACGACAGGCACCGGAGGTGGTCGGCGGACGGCACGTGGGAGAGGATCCTGCAAGCCGTCCAGGCCGACGCCGATACCGAGGGCAGGATCGACTGGTCCCTGGTCGGCGTGGACTCCACGGTGTGCCGCGCTCACCAGCACGCCGCCGGCGCCCGCAAGAAGGCGCCACGGAAACCCGGCAAGCGCGCCCGCCCCGCCCAGCACCGTCCCGATGAAGCCCTCGGCCGTTCACGCGGCGGGCTCAGCACGAAGATTCACCTAGCCGGTGACGGCGGGCTGCGCCCCTGGCTCTGCTTCTCACTCCCGGCCAGTGGGGCAACCTCCGCAGCTGATCCCGGTCCTGGAACGCGTGCGTGTTCCCCGTCCAGCCGGTGGGCGCCCTCACACCCGGCCGGACCATCTGAGCGGCGCCAAAGCGTACAGCTCGCGGGGCAACCGCCGTTACCTGCGTCGCCGCCAGATCGGCCACACCATCCCCGAGCCGGAGAACCAGCGGGCAAACCGGCAGCGGCGCGGCAGCGCAGGAGGCCGGCCCACCAGCCTCGATGCGGCGCGGTGCACCCGCAGGAACGAAGTCGAGCGCCTGATCAACAAGCTGAAGATCAACCGGGCCGTGGCGATGCGTTTCGACAAGCGGGCTTACGTCTTTCACGGGACGGTCACCCTCGCCGCGATCAGGCTGTGGCTCCGGTGATGACCTCGGCTTCAGGGAGCGGGGCGCGGCCCTTCGTGGTCCCCGCCTCGATCAGGTAAGCCCGAGGAGCCGGTGTGCCCGCGCCCCTTCGTGAACCATCGGGCTGCGTGCCGCGTCCTCCTGATGCGCGGCCCGTGCCGGGGCGGGCGTTGTGCGAGGGAGAGCAGGGGACGGATGACGGGTGAAACGATCGGTATCGGGCTGGCCGTATTGGCGGGCCTGGTGAGTCTGTGGACCAGTGCCCGGGAGGCACGGCTGCAGATGCGGCTGAGCCGCTACGGGCTGCACGCCGAGGGGGTGGTGGTGGACCAGGAGCATCGGCCGGGGGACGATTGTTCGACGCCCGTCATCGAGTTCACCGACCGGCAGGGTCGGCCCGTCAGGTTCCGGCCCCCCGCGACGGGGACGGGGCTGGCCCTCGGAACCCATATACCGGTCGCCTACCTGCCCGAAAAGCCAGGAAGCGCAAGGGTATTCACCCGGAAGTACCGCCTATCACCGATGGTCGGCCTGTTCTTCGGAGGCATGCTCTTCCTCGGCGTCGCGATTGGGTGCGTGCTCACGCGCTGAGCTTGTTCTCCCTCCTCGTTCTCACTAACGGATTCACCGCCAGACCCGTCACGGGACCCATCGGACACGCCCTAGGCCAAGCCGACAACGACCGGCCGCAGCGCAACACGCAAGGAGGCGGCCCCGGACCGACCGGGCCGCCTCCTTGCAACGACATCACGCTTTCAAGTTCAGTACCACTGGACCAGCCGCAATCCCGCACCACTTACCGTGCTGTCGCCAGAGCGGAGGAACTGACAGCGCCAATCGGCTCCGCCTGCCAAGATCCGGACCATACGCGGGCCAACACCGCTTCTCGGGCCTCAACATCCGCCGTTTCCGCTGGTCAATGGGGTATCGAGCCTGTACCACCAGCAGACGAGGAATCCGCTGTGGACGCTCACGCAATTCTGCGAGGCCGCACTCGCCTCCGGCTACATCAGCGCCGAGGACTTCGACCGCACCGTCCAGCCCGCCGCCATGGTCGGCCAGATGTAGATAGATACAGCCAGCCCCCAAAGAGGGGCACGCGTCGGGTTCTGAACTCCACCACGAGCTGCGAACGCGACGACCAGTCACCGAACACTTCCCGGGCCTCCCTGCAACGCCCGGGAAGTGACGGGGAGGGCGCGACCACCGGACACTGACGGCAAGGGCGAATTGGCCATGCGGCTCAGCAGACGCCAGGCCGGCCAATTTTGTCGGGTCGCTACAACAATACGCGACCTCAGCTCACCGCGGTTGTTCCCGGGTAAGGTCGCCGGCTTCGGAGTTGGCATCGGTCACGACGTCATCGTGCAAGAAGGTTCGACGCGGGCGTCCGAGCAGCCGAAATGCACCTCTAACCTGACCTGACGTTCCGTCAGCAAGTCAGCATTGGGTCAGCATCAGCCTGAGTAAAGCTGCCCACAGATGCCCACACCCTGGAATGGCAGACAGGTCCCCGAGGCCTCTTCCGTGTGGGGAGCCAAGGCCTCGCCAACGGAAGGACGACTCGCAAGCGAAGTGGAGCGACACCCGCGATCCGAGCGACCGGGCCCCTCCTTTTCCCCAGGTCAGCGCACCCTTCCACGCGGCTTCAGCGGCACAGCCGGCAGTTCCGGCGCGGGCAACGGATCGCCGTCGTACCCCTTGACCTCACCGAACCTCATCCCAGTCATCCAGTCCGAACGGGCCTGTGCGATGTCCTCCTGGGAACGCCCGATGAAGTTCCACCACATGATCAGCTCCTCCTCGAACGGCTCGCCGCCCAGGAGCATCAGACCCGCGTCCGACTCTGCGCGCAGCGGCAGTTCGGTGCGGCCGCAGCCGAGGTAGAGCATCGAGCCCGGCAGGAGCGGCACACCGTCGACATGGGCCTCGCCGGACATGGACAGGACCGCGTACTCGAAGTCGGCCTCCAGCGGCAGCCGTACGTCCGCGCCACGCGCCAGCGTGAGGTCGGCGCCCACGATCGGCGTGTACGTCGTACCGGGCGACGTCGCGCCGTCGACCTCGCCCAGGATCAGCGTGGCCTTGAGGCCGGGCGCCGTGACCACGGGCAGCTCCGGGTGGTATTCGAAGCGCGGGTCGGTGTGGCGGTGGCTGTCCGGCAGGGCCACCCACAGCTGCGCGCCGTGCAGGAAGCGCGCGTGTGACTTCGGGCTCTCCTCGGAGTGGCTGATCGCCCGGCCCGACGTCATCAGGCCCAGCTGGCGCGGGTGGATGGTCTGGAGGCTGCCCGTCGAGTCGCGGTGCAGCACCTCGCCCTCATGCAGCCAGCTCACCGTCTGCAGTCCCATGTGCGGATGCGGGGGGACCTGCATGCCCGGCTCGTCCGCGATGTCGTCCGGACCGTAGTGATCGACGAAGCACCACGCGCCCACCATGCGGCGGCCCAGGTTGGGCAGCAGTCGGCGGACTTCCGTCGACTCACCGAGCTGAACCCGGCGCGGACTGAGGAGCTCGCGCACCGGCTCCGCCACCACGAACCCGCGGCCACCGCACACGGCGGGCACCGCCTCGCGATCAAGATTGCTCATGTCGCACAACCTAGCCCTGCGCGGGCGCCCACGTCAGGCCATCCGCTCCCCCATCGAGGCGCTCTTGAATCGCACTTGACGTTGGGCGCTTCGCAGGACGTCCGCGGCCTGGCGATTGCGGTCCGAGCGGCCCGTCGGCCGAGTCGACCCACCGGCCGGCCGGTCAGTAACCCAGCAGTGAGAAATAGTAGCCATGGATATAATAGCCATGTACTGTATTTGGCATGAGCTCAGCACCCGAGGGCGCAACGCCCGGCTTCCTCGTCTGGCGGCTGTCGATGAAGTGGCGCGTGGCCGTCGACCGGGCGGTCGCACCCCTGGGCCTGACCCATGCCCAGTACTCGCTGGTGGCGACGTTGTCCGGGATGCACCGCAGCGGCCGGCGTCCCAGCCAGCGGCAGCTCGCCGATCACACCGGACTCGAGGCGCTCTACGTCTCGAAACTCGCCCGCACCCTGGAAGCCGCCGGTCTCGTCGACCGGACCCGTGATCCGGCGGATCCCCGGGCCGTACAGCTCTCGCTCACCGCGCGAGGGCAGGACGTCGCACGGCAGGCTATCCAGGTGGTCCAGCGACTCCACGATCAGCTCCTTCAGCCGCTGGGCGGCCTCGACAGCGCCCGTACGAAGGACTTCACGCGTGAGCTGCGGACCTTGCTCGACGCGCCACTCACCGGCACCGAAGAGGAGCAGTCATGACCACACCCACCCCCGTCGTCAACGGTCAGCTCGTAGGCCTCACCCATTACGCCGGCCGCGCCCTGCTGGAGCGCGTGCTCGCTCGCAGCGGCACCACGTTCAACCAGTCGGCCGCGCTGCGGGCGCTCGCGGACAACGGTGGGGACATCGAGCGTTCCTCACTCGTACGCCTGGTGCGGGATGCACTCAAGGTCGACGAGGCGGCCGCCCGGGCGGCCGTCGACGGACTCATCGGCGACAAGCTGCTGGAAGCGTCCGCCGACGGCCGCGTGTCGTTCACCGACCGCGGCCGGGAGCTTTTCGACGGCATCCAGGCCGGTGGCAAGGAGGTCGCCTCCCGGCTCTACGCAGGCATCCCCCGAGAGGACCTGGAGACCGCCGGGCGCGTACTGGCGCTGGTTCTGGAGCGCGCGAACGCCGAGCTCGCCGCCGTATAACCGGCCCCCGCCCACCTTCCGATGGGTTGTGGAATTTTCAACCAACCTTGGCCGTTGCACGCCCCGTGAGGAGGTCTTCAGTGGAGACGACGTACTACGACCACGGAGCGCCCGCGGAGCGCTGGGAGCGGGCGCAGATGTTCTTCGACGCCAAGGACTACTACGCCGCTGCGCGAGTCCTGGAAGGGCTGGTGGAGGAGGTGCCGGAGCAGACAGGGCCCCGGCTGCTGCTGGCGCGCGCCTACTACCACTCTGCCCAACTGCGTCGCGCCGAGGCCGAGTTGAACAGCATCGTGGAGCGCGATCCGGTGGAGCACTACGCCCGGCTGATGCTGGGCCGCACGCTCCAGCGTCAGGGACGCCATGACGAGGCGCAGTCGCATCTGCGGATCGCCTCGGCGCTCGCGGGCGACTTCACGGAGGTGTGATCCCCCGGGAGCCCGGAGGGGACCGACGGCCCGTGCCCGGGTGAACCGGGCACGGGCCGTCGTGCGCGCGTCGCGGTGTCCGCCGCCAGGCAGCAGCGCCGCCGTCCCGATGGCCCGCTCGACCACCATGCGGCTGCCCACGGCCCCGGCCGCGTCCTCGTCGCCCGCCGCCCTGCCGTGGGAACGACGGCCGTTCGCATCGGGGCACCCGGTGGACATCGGCGGGCTTCTCCGGGCTGGGACGGACTCGGGCCACGGCCTTGGCAGTTGGCCGTGGTGGTCCAGTAGTCGGAGGCGTGTGCCGGAGAGTTCCCGGGGATGTTTGTGACCTGCGCCACCACTGCACCCGGCCCGGCCGTCCCGTCCGCCGCGCGATCCGGCTGTCATGCTGGCGCAATGGCATCCGAACCCGCCCGAACGAACCCGTACGACCGCCCGATCGCCGAGCGGGTCGAAGAACTCCTCGCCGCCGGTGGCCCGTTGCCGATCGTCGCCGCCGGTGATCCGGTGCTGCGCCAGGGGACCGAGCCCTTCGACGGCCAGCTGGAGCCCGCGCTGCTGGCCCGCTTCATCGAGGCCCTGCGCGAGACGATGCACGCGGCCCCCGGTGTGGGACTGGCGGCGCCGCAGGTCGGGGTGGCGTTGCGGATCGCGGTCATCGAGGATCCGGCGCCCGTGCCCGAGGATGTCCGGGTGGCGCGTGGGCGGGTGCCACAGCCTTTCAGAGTGCTCGTCAACCCGTCGTACGAGGCCGTCGGCGCCGAACGGGCCGCGTTCTTCGAGGGCTGTCTGAGCGTGCCGGGCTGGCAGGCCGTGGTGGCCCGGCACGCCCGGGTGCGGTTGCGCGCGCTGGACGAGCACGGGGCCACCGTGGACGAGGAGTTCACGGGATGGCCGGCGCGTATCGTCCAGCACGAGACGGACCATCTGGACGGCATGCTCTATCTGGACCGCTCGGAGCTGCGCTCGCTGTCGTCCAACGAGGCAGTGGCGGCGCGGTGGGCCCAGCCGACACCGGAGCGCGCGGCGCGGTCCCTCGGCTTCCGCCTACCCGGCTGACGCCCCGGGCCAGGGCAGTACGGCCTCGAGCCGGGCGCCCCAACCGTCCCGCTCGGCCCAGTTGTCCTCGAGGCGGGAGAGCAGGACCACGCGGGCGGGCACGCCCGCCTCCGCGTACGCGGCCAGCTTGTGGTGCCCGTCGAGCACGGTCCCGACGAGGAAGCGCTCCTCGTGCGCGGCCTCGACCCACCGGTCCTCGACCCAGCCGAGCACCAGGGCGGCAGGCCGGGCGCCGCCCTCGATCGCCACCCGGTGCCCCGCCACCTGGTCATCGTCCAGAGCGTCCAGCGGCTGCGACGGGAGTACGACGCCGTACGTCGGCACGGGCTCGGTGAGCCGGTGTGTCAGCTGGAAGTGCTCCGTACCCGGCCAGTCGACCGGATCGGGTTCCTGAGACAGGTCCGCTTCGGTGCGGTCCTCCCACCGCCTCACCCACCATGACCGTTCAGGCGTCGCGACGCGTTCCAGGGGCAGGTCGGCCAGGAAGACGCGGTAGTGCCCGGTCTCCAGCTCCTCCAGCAACGGCCTTGACGCATCGAGGAGTTCGGCGTCAAGCGCGTGGACGTCCGAGAGGGCGCCACGCAGCCGGGCGGCTCCCCGTACGGCCCGCCGGGCCGGCCAGTCCAGCAGCCGCAGGGCCGTCTCGCAGGTGTCGCAGATGGAGCCCACCCGGTAGAGCGGCTCGCCCCCGACGAACAGAGACCTGTTCCAGCGCGGCCAGCTCGAACCGGCGGCCGGAGCGTCGAAGTCGATCCGGATGCGTCCCCGCCCCTCGTCGAGCTCGAACCGTGCCCAGGACGGGGACTCGACGACCATGTCGCGAAGGTCGGGCGGAACCCGCCCGGCCGCCGTGACGCCCGCCCAGGCGCGCCGCGCGTTCCGCGTGTACTCCTCGGAGGTGGTCCACAGGGGCAGCAGCGGGTTGCGTCCGGTGATGCGGACGAGCGCATCGTGTACGTCGCCCGCCGGTTCGCCTCCCTTGCGCAGCCACCTGACCAGGTACGGCACCGCTGCGGGGTCCCCCATCAGTTCCAATGCCCTCGCGAACGCCGTGTGATCCAGGCCCGACACTCCGCCCACGCGCTCCGCGAGGGCCCCGGTCCAGCGCCGCTCCCCCAGCCGACCCAGCGCGAGGGCGGCGCGGCCTCCCAGGCCGGTCCTGTCCAGGACGCCCGCGAGGAGCGGCGCGAACGACGGGTCGCCGGACAGCCCCATCGCGTCGACGACGGGCTCCATCATGCCGAGATCGTCGACGAGGCCGCGCAGCACTCCCGCGGGGATCCGCAGTCCGCGCTGCACGGCCGTCGCCAGCACATCTCGGGCATGTTCGCCGCGGGCGCGCTCCAGCAGCCGCAGGAGCGCCGGATCGCCGCTCTCGCCCAGGGACCGCAACAGCCATGTCAGCAGGCGCCGCTGTTCGGGCCCGGCAGCTCCGTACCGCTCCTCCACGGCCTCGACCAGGTCCGGCGGCGGATCGGAAGCGAGCGTGCCGAGCGCACCCCACACGTCGGGGCCCGTCAGGGCACGCTCCAGCCGCTCCCCAGTACCCGCGTCCACCGTGTCCTCCCCTGTCCACCGTCGGCAGGCCGACGGTAGACGACCAGGTCGGCAGCGGCGCGCGAATTATCCGCGGTACGCCTCCAGCAGCCGCAGCCACACCTCGCTGATCGTCGGATACGACGGGACCGCGTGCCACAGACGGCTGATCGGGACCTCGCCGGCGACGGCGATGCTCGCGGAGTGGATCAGTTCCCCGACGGCGGGGCCGACGAACGTGACGCCCAGCAGGGTCTCGCTGTCGAGGTCGACGACCATACGGGCACGGCCGCGGTAGCCGTCGGCGTACAGACCCGCACCCGCGGCCGACGCCATGTCGACGTCCACGGCGCGGACCCGGCGGCCCGCCTGCTCCGCCTCCGCCAGGGAAAGACCCACGGCCGCCGCCTCCGGGTCGGTGAAGACCACCTGCGGCACGGCCGCGTGGTCGGCGGTCGCGGAGTGGGCGCCCCAGGCGTCCGTCTCCAGCAGGGGAACGGCCGCGGCGCGGGCCGCGATCGCCGCGCCCGCGATACGCGCCTGGTACTTGCCCTGGTGGGTGAGGAGCGCGCGACGGTTGACGTCGCCGACCGCGTACAGCCATTCGCTGTCCGTGACTCGCAGGCTGTCGTCGACCGACAGCCACGATCCGGGCTCGAGACCGACCGTGTCGAGGCCGATGTCGTCGGTGCGGGGCGCCCGGCCGGTGGCGAAGAGGATCTCGTCCGCCTCCAGACGGTCCCCGGCGTCCGTGACGACCACGAGGGTGTCGCCCTCGCGCCGCACGGACTCGACCGAGGTGCCGAAGCGTACATCCGCACCGGCCTCCGTGAGCGCCTCGGCGACCAGTTCCCCGGCGAAGGGCTCCATGCGGGACAGCAGGCCCTTGCCGCGGACCAGGAGGGTGACCTGGGAACCCAGGGCCTGCCAGGCCGTGGCCATCTCGGTCGCCACCACACCGCCGCCCACGACGATCAGCCGGCCGGGCACCGACTTCGAGCTCGTCGCCTCACGGCTCGTCCACGGGTTCACCTCGGCGACCCCCGGCAGGTCGGGGAGCAGGGCGCGGCTGCCGGTGCACACGGCCACCGCGTGCCGGGCGGTGAGCACGTGGTGCTCACCCCCGGGGCCGGTCACCGTGACCGTGCGCGGCCCGGCCAGCCGGCCGTGCCCCCGGTACACGTCGGCCCCGATGCCGTCCAGCCAGGCGACCTGGCCGTCGTCCTTCCAGTTCGAGACCTCGTAGTCCCGGTGGGCCAGCACCGCCGGCGCGTCGAGGGCGCCCTGCACGAGGTGGGCGAGGCCCGGTACATGGCGCGCGTCGGCGCGGGCGATCACCGGGCGCAGCAGGGCCTTGCTGGGCATGCACGCCCAGTACGAACATTCGCCGCCGACCAGCTCGCTCTCCACGACCGCGGTGGAGAGACCTGCCGCACGGGTGCGGTCGGCCACGTTCTCCCCCACGGGCCCGGCCCCGAGCACCACGACGTCGTACGCGATGGATTCCGTTTCCGTCATGGGGCCAGTCTGGTTGTTGGTGTGCGCGCGGGCCACCCGGGTACGCGCGCGGAATACATGACTCTGCGTCGCCGTTGTGCACAGCGGCTCAGCCCCGACACCAGGAAGAGGGAAACACGCCATGAGCAACACCGTGGAGCTCACCAAGGAGAACTTCGATCAGACGGTCACGGACAACGACTTCGTCCTGATCGACTTCTGGGCGTCCTGGTGCGGGCCGTGCCGTCAGTTCGCCCCGGTCTACGAGAAGGCCGCCGAGGAGAACCCGGATCTGGTGTTCGGCAAGGTGGACACCGAGGCGCAGCCCGAGCTGGCCGCGGCCTTCGGTATCCAGTCGATCCCGACGCTGATGATCGTCCGGGACCGGGTCGCCGTGTTCGCTCAGCCGGGCGCGCTGCCCCAGACCGCCCTCGACGACGTCATCGGGCAGGCCCGCAAGCTGGACATGGACGAGGTCCGCAAGGCGGTCGCCGAGCAGCAGGCCAAGGCCGAGCAGAACGGCGAGTAACCACTGGCCGGGCGACCGGTGACCGTTGGCTGGGCAGCAGGGTCACCACTGGCCGGGAAAGGGCCGTTGACCCGCGTTCGGGCGGGCGACGGCCTCTTCCGCTGCGCCGGGCCGCCATGCCTGCCGTGTGCTCAGCTCGATTCGCGGTGCACGATCCGTGCTCCGAGCACCTCGTGCGCCTCGGGCACACCCCCGGGATCGCGTACGACCCGGTCGACCAGCTCCGCGAGATCGCGTCCGGACGGCAGTTCGATGTGGACCGTGCTCAGCCGCGGCCGCAGCAGCCGGCCGAGCATCAGGTCGTCGGCGCCGACCACGGCCGTCTCCTCCGGAATGCCCACGCCCTCGTCCTGCAGGGCGCGCATCAGCAGCATCGCGTACTCATCGTTGTACGCGAAGACGGCGTCGAGGCCGAGGGAGCGCCAGCGCGCGGCGAGTCGGGCGGCGGCCTCCTCCTCGTAGGCGAGCAGCAGTTCGGTGACGGTCGCGTCGGTGCCGTCCAGGGCACGCCGTACGCCTTGGAGCCGGGGTTTGGAGAAGAACCCCAGGCCGGGCTCCTGCGGGATGACGACGCCGACCCTGCGGCGGCCCCGTGCCAGCAGGTGCACCCCGGCGCTGTGGCCGACGCCGTCGTGGTCCAGGAGCAGCGCATGGGCGCCCTCGACGCGTTCGGGGCCCAGGGTGACGACGGCGCGGGCGCCGGAGCGCTTGAGGACGTGCACGCCCTGCGGGCCGAGGCCGCCGCCGGGCACGATGACCGCGACCGGGCGCAGTTCGGCCCAGGCGCGGGCGGCCTCGTCGCCGCGCAGGCCGATGCCGCCGTACTGCACGACGGTGTAGTCCAAACGGCTGAGCGCCCACTGCAGTTCGTTGAAGAACTGACTGTAGAGGGGGCCGACCGGCACGTTCGGAGAGGGCATGAGCACCATGCGGCTGTGTCCGGCGCGCAGGCTGCGGGCGGCCGCGTGCGGGACGTACCCCAGCTCCTCGGCGGCCTCGTGGACGCGGCGGCGCGTGGGTTCGCTGATGCGCACTGCGCTGGTGTTGTTGAGGACGTACGAGACGGTCGCGCGCGAGACACCGGCCAGGCGTGCCACATCGGCACTCGTCGGCACGGCGGGTGGTGCGGGCGACGAAGGGACGGGCTGTTCAGGTATCTGCACCATGACGTACCGCATCTTTGCAGAACGGCCGCGGAGGCCGCCGCCCGGGTGCGATCGAGGCGAACCGCCGCTCCCCCCAAGGAAGTTGTGCATTCGGTTCCGGATGCCGCGCCCAGAGGTTACCGTTCAGTAGACGACGTGTCTGCGGAGGTGTCCCCCATGGCTTCCGACCGTACTCCGGGCCTGGCCGAGTGCGCCCGTGCGCTCGCCGCCGGCGAGGTGACCTCCCGCGAGCTCGTGGAGCGCGCGCTGGCCCGGATCGAGGCGACCCAGTCCTCGGTGAACGCGTTCCGGGTGGTGCGCGCCGAGGCCGCGCTCGCCGAGGCGGAGTCGGCCGACAAGGAGCTGGCGGCCGGGATGCGGCGGCCGTTGCTCGGGGTGCCGGTGGCCGTCAAGGACGACATGGACGTGGCGGGCGAGCCGACCGCGTTCGGCTGTCGCGGCGACTTCCCGCCGGTGACCGAGGACGGCGAGGCGGTACGACGGCTCCGGGCGGCCGGAGCGGTGATCGTCGGCAAGACCAACACCTGTGAGCTGGGACAGTGGCCGTTCACCGAGGGTCCCGCCTTCGGCGCCACCCGCAATCCCTGGCATCCCGGCCACACCCCCGGCGGCTCGTCCGGCGGCTCGGCGGCGGCCGTCGCGGCGGGCCTGGTGCCGGCCGCGCTGGGATCGGACGGTGCCGGGTCGGTCCGCATCCCGGCTGCCTGGACGCATCTCGTCGGCATCAAGCCACAGCGCGGCCGGATCTCGACCTGGCCGCGCCCCGAATCCTTCCAGGGCATCACGGTCAACGGGACACTCGCCCGGACGGTCGCGGACGCGGCACTGCTCCTGGACGTGACGAGCGGCAACCACGATGGCGATCTGCACCGCCCGCCGGCCCTCGACGTCTCGGCCGCGGTCGGTCGCGACCCGGGCCGGCTGCGGATCGCGCTCTCGCTGAAGCCGCCCTTCACGGCGATGCCCACGCCGCTGGATCCCGGTATACGGGAGCGGGTGCGCGCGCTCGGGGAGCGGCTGGCCGCGCTGGGGCACGTGGTCGAGGAGGCGGAGCCGCGCTACGGGCAGATCGGGCTCACCTTCGTGCCGCGGGCGACCGCAGGACTGGCGGAGCAGGTACGCGACGCGCCGTTCCCGGAGCTGCTCGATGCGCGCACCCGTGACGCCGCCCGCCTGGGCCGGCTGCTCGGCGGGGCGCCGCTGCGCGTGGCGCGGCGCGCGGAGGCGGCGCTGCACCGGCGCGTCGGGGCGCTCTTCGCGTCGTACGACGTCATCCTCGCGCCGACGACGGCCACTCCCCCGCCGCGTATCGGGACGCTTGCGAACATGAACGGCTGGAACACCGACCGGGCGATGATCGCCGCGTGCCCGTACGCCTGGCCGTGGAACGTGCTGGGCTGGCCGGGCGTCAATGTCCCCGCAGGCTTCGTCGACGGGAGCACCTCCCCGGCCGGGCGAACCCGGGACGTCGGGGGAACGCTGCCGGTGGGCGCCCAGTTGCTCGGCCCGGCGAACAGCGAGCCGCTTCTGGTGTCGCTGGCGGCCCAGTTGGAGGCGGACCTGCGGTGGCACCAGATGTGGCCGCAGAACGGGAACGAGGCGCCGACCGCGGCCGCCTGAATCCGTACTCCTCCGGCGTGGCGTCATCTCACGTCACCCCTGTCGACGGGGCAGTCCCCGGATTCAGACGCATCGCTGTTACCGGCTGCTGTTGTCTGTCAACATCGTGCCGAGGCATAGCGGACGGGGCGCGGGGTGTCCCCAGGGACGGCGTGTCGCTCTCGACCACCCCGGTTCCACTCCGGAATCGTCCTCGGCCAGCTCCACGTACACCCCGGCCGACCCCTCGCCCAGCGCGAACCGCACCAGCTCGTCGCTCATGAACTCCCCCCTCGTCGCACGGCGTTGTGATCCCGGCCTCCGGAACGTACCCTCCTCTGCGCTCGGGTACATCCATGAGGCGCCGCCAGGACCTACGCTGTGACCATGGACGATGCGTCGATGGTGGGCTTGATGGGACGTGTCACGGGAACCGTCGGGCCGGGGCTGGTCGGCGAGGTGATGGTCCGGGTGCGCGGCGGCGCCGAACACTTTCTCGCGTATGCCGCGAACGGGACGGCCCGCATCGAGCGGGGCACGGTGGTGATGGTGGTGGAGTACCTGCCGCCGCGCACCGTGTACGTCGAGGCTGCGTACGACAGTTGAGCTCGCCTCCTCGCAGGTGAGAGTGTCCGCATCAAGATTGCAACAAGGATTCGTCAGCGTCTTCACCCCCGTCTTGCGCAGGCGCACACTCCTCTTCGTTCGGTGCCGGCCCGGCACCAGGCAAAGGGGGCGTATGCCGATGGTCATCGGCGTCGTCGCGGGGGCTGTCGTCCTCGCGCTGGTTTTCGTCGTTGGGGTCTTCAAGCTCATGTGGCGTGTCGCGGAGCCCAACGAAGCACTGATCATCTCCGGTTCGAAGCATCGGACCGAAGGTCTCGAAGAAGGCATGGGTTTCCGTATCGTCACGGGACGCGGCACGCTGGTGCTGCCGGGTGTGCAGGCGGTACGCAAACTCTCGCTCGACCTCAATGAGACCGAACTGCACGTGGACTGCGTGACCCACCAGGGCATTCCGCTGAAGGTGCGGGGCGTGGTCATCTTCAAGGTCGGCGACGACTTCGTGTCGATCGCCAACGCGGCCCGCCGATTTCTGGACCAGCAGAAGCTGATGTCGGAGCGCGTGCACAATGTGTTCGCGGGTCATCTGCGCTCGATCGTGGGCGGGTTGACGGTCGAGGACATGATCCGCGACCGGGAGAAACTCACTGGGCAGACCCGCGCCGCCTGCGGCACGGAGATGGAGAAGCTGGGCCTGATCGTGGACTCCCTGCAGATCCACGAGATCGAGGACCCGACGGGCTACATCCAGAACCTGGCCGCCCCGCACGCGGCGGCGGTGCAGCGGGACGCGCGTATCGCTCAGGCGGAGTCGAACCGTCTCGCCACCGAGGCGGAGCAGCAGTCGTTCGCGCGGATGGCGGAGGCGACGCGGGACAGCGAGATCCTGCAGGCCGGCTATCAGGCCGAGCGCGACAAGGCGGCCGCCAAGGCGCGCCAGGCCGGTCCGCTCGCGGATGCCGCGGCCCGGCAGGAGGTCGTGGTGCAGGAGACCCGGGTCGCGGAGCTGGAGGCGCACCGCCGCGAGCAGCAGCTCCAGGCGGACGTCCGCAAGCCCGCGGACGCGAAGGCGTACGAGAAGCGGACGCTGGCCGAGGCCGAGCGTGACGCGCGGATCTCGGCGGCGCAGGCCAAGGCGAAGGAGACCGAGCTGGCGGCCGCGGCGGAGGCGACCCGGGTCAAGACGGCCGCGGGCGCCGAGGCCGAGGCGACCAAGACGCGGGGTGCGGCCACGGCGGCGGCTACCCGCGCCACCGGTGAGGCCGAGGCGGCGGCGTCCCAGGCCAGGGGGCTGGCGGAGGCCGAGGCGACCAAGGCCAAGGGTCTCGCGGAGGCGGAGGCCATCAAGGCGCGTGCGGCGGCGCTCGCGGAGAACCAGGAGGCCGTGGTCGCCCAGCAACTCGCCGAGAAGTGGCCGGAGATCGTCCAGGCGGGCGCCTCAGCCTTCGGCAACGTCGACAACATGGTGCTCCTCAACGGCGCCGACGGCATGGCCGAGATGTTCGCCAAGGCTCTGACGATGGGCGGCACCGGTCTGGGGCTCGCTCGTCAGCTGCTGTCCTCGATGAACCAGAACGGGACGCCGGCGAACGGCACCGCCGCGCTCAACGGGTCCGCGCCGCCTCGCCCGGAGAAGGTGACAGTGGAGAAGGACGAGGAGTGAACCCGGGCGGTGAGCCGCTGAGGGGCTGAGGCTTCGGGCGTACGGAATCGGTTTCCGTACGCCCGAAGTGCTGTCCGGGGAAGGGCTCAACCCGCGCTGTAGGAGTGCAGGGCGCCGACGGTGCGGCGCACGGCTGCCGTATGTCCGAACAGGCCCGGGAGCCCGCCGGTGTGGAGGAAGACCGTGCGCCGGCCCGAGCGGATGTCGCCGTCCCGGACGGCAGCGATCAGTCCGGCCATGGCGCGCCCGGTGTAGACGGGGTCCAGGACGATTCCCTCGGTGGTCGCGGCCAACTGCATTGCTTCCAGGACGGGTTCGTGCAGGACTGCGTATCCGGCGCCGACCTGGTCGGTACGGATGCGCAGGGAGTCCGCGCCGATACTGCGCCCGGTGAGGGCGCCGGCGAGGTCGGCGACGGTGGCGGCCGGATCGGCCACCGCTCCGCAGTGCACGCCGAGAACGCGCCGCTCGCCCACTGCACCGATCAGTCCGGCCATGGTGCCGCCGGAACCGAGCGCCACCACTACGTGGTCCATGTCGGGCAGTTGGGCGAGCAGTTCCTCACCGCCGTCCACGTATCCTCGCGCTCCCAGGGGACTCGAGCCGCCGAAGGGGATCGGATACGGGCGGGCTCCGTCGCGGCACAGTCGTCGGCAGACGTCGTCGGCGACGCCGGCCAGGGCGCTGGGCACGCCGTCCCCGGCCCAGAAGATCCTCGCTCCGAAGAGGCTGTCGAGCACGAGGTTGCCGGAGCCGTCCGTGGCGCTGTCGGGTGTTCCGGGGAAGACGAGCACGACGTCCAGTCCCAGTCGGGCGCCGGCGGCCGCCGTGAGCCGGGCGTGGTTGCTCTGTGCGGCACCGGTGGTGACCAGCGTGTCCGCGCCGTCCGCGAGGGCGGCCCCCACGATCCATTCCAGTTTGCGGACCTTGTTGCCGCCGCCTCCGAGTCCGATGAGGTCGTCCCGCTTGATCCAGAGGTCGTCCTCACCCAGCCCGAGCGCCGCCGCCAGCCGGGGCAGGGGTTCCAGCGGTGTGGGCCACGTCGAGAGGGCGATCTTGTCACTCATGAAGTCTCCAGGTCGGGCGGAACGTGCCGGGCCTGTCCATCTTCCCGAAGTGACTCCTGGAGATGGATCGCGGTGTCACCGCCACCCGCGAGAAGCCCCGAATTTATGCATTGCCAAATGACAGGTCGGCCGCCTTGAACTCATCCGGTTATGACGGCGCCACCCCACCCGAAGAGGCGCACATTGCACAGCGCCAAATACCGGTAGTATTTTCAGACCGCATTACGCCAGCACACCGGTTTGCGCAGGTGGTACGACCCTTTCCAGGGGGGCCGATAAATGCGCTCCGTCGTATGAGTGAATGGATTATCGTTCTCTTGTGATGTTGGTCGCCCCAATGGGTTACTGAGGATGTCAGATGCGGGTGTGAATACCCCGCCGCTGAGTCAGCGGGAGATCTCGCCTCCTGCTGAGTTCGTCGAGAATACGGGAGAAACAAGCATCCGCCTGGTCGTGGTTCGGGGGCGACATCACGACCTTCGCGCTCAACCAGGTTGAGTCCACGCCGATAGCGACGCGGTGCTCGATTGCGGCATTCCCCGCCTGTGGGACATCACCCGGCCAATCCGCGTGCGAAGCCGCTGCCGGATCCTTTTGTCTCTCCGCACGGCCCACGCCGGCAAATCCCCTCGGCCGGCGTGGGCCTCGTCCCTCCACGACCTCCCGTCCATCACACGACCGCTCGTCCGTCACACGACAGCAGCGAAAGGACACACCATGGCCAGCATCACCTCGTTCACCACCAGCAACCCCGGCTCCGCGGGACAGACGTTAACGGTCGTCGGCACCGGCCTGTCGACCGCCAGCAAGGTCAACTTCGGAAACAAGTCGGCCACCGCGACCGTCGTCTCCGCCACGCAGGTCACCTGCACCATCCCCTCGCTGTGCGCCGGGCAGTACAACGTCAACGTGAGCGTCGGAACGACGACCACGAACTCCCTCCCCTTCTTCTACGCGGCCACCCCGGCCGTCGCGAGCGTGAGCCCGAGCACCGGTCCGGGCACCCCCACCCCCATCACCATCAACGGCAGCGGCTTCCTCAACACCTCCGCCGTCACCTTCGGTGCCATCGGCGCGGGCACCGCGGTGACCGTGGTCAACGACGGCCAGATCACCGTCACACCCCCCGCGCACGGCACGTTCACCGGCAGCCTGGACACCGTCGACGTCACCGTCACCACGCCGGGGGGCACCAGCGCCGTCAGCCTGGCCGACCAGTTCACCTACTACGCCGCCCCTGCGGTCAGCGGCATCAGCCCCACCTCGGGGCCGGCCGGCACGAACGTCACCGTCACCGGAAGCAACCTCGACAGCGTCAGTGACGTGACCTTCACGCTGACCACCGGAGGTACCCCGATCTCGGCGAGCAGCTTCACCTCCGTCTCCGCCACCCAGCTGATCGCCGTCGTCCCCGCCGGTCTCACCGCGGCATCCATCTACGACATCCAGGTCGTCACACCCGGCGGCACCAGCCCGGCCGTGGCCGCCGACCAGTTCACCGCAGCCTGACCCTCCACTGCCCAGGAACTGCCGCTCGCGCGGCAGTTCCTGGGCAGCACTCGGAGCGCATGGACCGCTGCGCCCTGGCACGGCTCGGCGCCAGGGCGCGGCGCGCCCGCCCCTTCACGTGGACAGGAGTACGTCATGGCGCCGATCATCAACAACATCAGTCCGAACCAGGGCCCGGCCGCGGGGGGTACGGCTGTCACACTCACCGGCAGCGGCTTCACCAACGCCTCAGCGGTGAAGTTCGGGACGACCGCGGCACAGTTCGCCACGGTCAGCGACACCAAGATCAGCTGCACCGCTCCCCCGGGATCCGGTGCGGTCGCAGTCACCGTCACCACCTCGAGCGGTACCAGTAACAGCGTCACTTACACCTATCAGGCCACCCCCGTGATCAGCTCGCTCACTCCCAACCAGGGCGCCACCGCAGGTGGAAACACCGTCACCCTCAACGGCACGAATCTCTCGGGTGCCACCGCGGTCACTTTCGGCACTCTCAACGCCACCATCACCGGAAACACGAGCACACAAGTCACCGTGGTCGCTCCCGCCGGAGGGGCCGCGCCGGTCAACGTGTCGGTCACTACGGCCGGAGGCACCAGCACGTCGCTGCCGTATTACTACGTCCCCCTCCCGACCGCCAACAGTGTGGACCCCGACCTGGGCCCGACGGCCGGACACAACACCGTCACCATCGCCGGATCCAACCTCACCCTCACCAACGCCGTGCGCTTCGGTTCCGTCGCCGCCACCGGCGTCGTCGTGATCTCCGACGGTCAGATCACCGCCCAGCCCCCCAGCGGCACCGGAACGGTGGGCGTCACTGTCACCACGCCCGGCGGGACAAGCCTCCCCGGGATCGACAACCCCACCTACACCTATGTCGGGCCCCCGGTGATCAACACACTCAGTCCCAGCCAGGGGCCGGCTGCCGGCGGCAACAGCATCACCGTCTCCGGCGTCAACCTGACCTACACGGACAGCGTCACCGTCGGCGGAACGTCGGCCTCTTTCGTCACGGTCTCCGACAGCCAGGTCGTGGTCACCGCCCCCGCAGGCTCAGGTACCCGCGCCGTCGTCGTCCGCGGCCCAGGGGGCACCAGCAACAGCGCGTCCTACCAGTACACGTCGTGACTCCCCGTCAGCCTCGGACACGCCGTACGGCGGCATCCGCCGTATGAGCCAGGCGGTCGTCCCCGCCGAGCGCGAACTCGTCGGCGACCTCGTCAAGGGGCCCGCCAGATGTTGTCGAAGGCCTGTTTTTCGATGGTGCGCCGTTGTCGTACGGCGGTCAGTTCCGTCACCGCGTCATCGACGGCGGCCAGCACCGTCTCAGCCGCTTCGTCCATCACCTCCGGGAGTCGTCCGCTCGGGGTGTCGCGGATTCCGACGGCCGTCGCGAGCGCGGCGAGCACGGGCTCCCCGGAGTTCCATCGGTCCGCCGCCTCCCGGCGGGCCTGGGAATCGACCAGCACCGCCTCACCTGTCCAGGAGGGCAGCCAGCGGCGGTGCTGTCGCGCGAACAGCCCCTCCTCCTCGAAGGCGGCCAGATACGCCGAGGACAGACCACGCCCTCTGCGCCACAGCCGGTCCTCGACCGACTCGTACGGCATCTGCCGGACGAGTGACGACGCGGCATCACGCAACAGACGATCATCGGTCACCGGCGGGTCGGCCGGCACGATGAGGTCTCCGTCCAGCGTGAGGGCCCGGGCGTCGATGAGATCGAGCAGCTCGGCTCCCGCGAGCGCGAGCGACAGGTCACCGGGCTCGGCATGACGGCCGGGGGCGGCATCCAGAGCGACGATCAGCAGGTCCCGTGCAGTGGTCATACGTGGCTCCACGTCAGAGGCATCGGTGGCAGTACGTCGGCTGAGCGGACGCTCCAACAGCCCGACAGTAGCGCGGCTGCGTCAGGAGCGGTCGGTCGAGGCCGGAGCGCCGTCCGCCGGCGCGCAGCGCGGTCCGGGGACGCCATGCCGGACGACGGTCCCCATGCGGTGCGGGAAACCGATGCGCAGGACACCGGCTGCGACGGCAGCCGTGAGGACCACGACGGCGGCCAGGATCAGGGCCTGGTGGTAGCCGTGGCGGAGCAGCGGGGCGACAACCAGGGGGCCGATGATCTGGCCCACGGAGTACCCGGCGGTCAGGAGGGCGACTGAGCGGGGAAACCGCAGATGGGCGCCCGCGGCCAGGGCGAGGGTGCTGACGCCGATGAACGTCGCGCCGAAGAGGACGGCAGACATCAGCGCCGCTGCCACTGCGCCGGTCAGGGCGGGCAGGGCGATCCCGACCGCCTGGATGACGAGCGCGGCGACCAGCAGGTCGGGGCGGGACCAGCGGCGTCCCAGCCGGGCCCACACCGCCGAGGACGGTACGGCCGCAAGACCGACCAGCACCCAGGCGCCGCTGCCGACCCAGCCCGCGGAGCTCTGTCCGATTGCGGCGGCGAGGAAGGTGCCGGCGACGATGTAGCCGATGCCTTCCAGGGTGTAGCTGACGAACAGGGCGCTGAACCAGCGGTGCGTGCGCACCTTCGGCCTGGCGGCCGCCACGGTCCCGGTGGGTGCGGGGGCTTCCTCGGGACACAGGGTCCAGGAAACGGCGGCGAGGACCGCGCAGAGCGCTGCCGAGGCCCACCAGGCGGTCTGCCAGTCGGAGCCGGTGCGCAGCGCGAGGACCAGCAGCCCGGACAGGGCGATACCCGCGCCGACTCCGCCGAAGGCCCAGCCGGGCAGGTGGGCGGGGTGCTCCCTGAGATGGCTGAGGAGGGAGCTGACGGCGATGACGAAGATCAGGGCGCTGGCGATCCCGGCCGACAGACGCAGTACGAACCACGCGGCGGTGCTGTGCGTGGTGGGCATCGCGGCCAGGGTGGCGGTCAGTACGAAGAGTGAGCAGCGCAGGACGAAGGCCGAGCGGACCAGTGCGGGGACGAGGATGCCGGAGAGGGCGCCGAGGAGGTAGCCGATGTAGTTGGCGGTGGCCAGGCTCGCGCCGGCGCCCGCGGACAGCCCGGCCTGCGTGTGCATGAGAGGAAGGATCGGGGTGTACACGAACCGGCCCACGCCCATGCCGGCGGCGAGCGCCGCGGCAGCCCGGGCGACATGGACCCAGGGCGAGCGGGGTGAGGTGCCTGTCGCGGCGGGTGAGGTGGCGGTTCCGGCGGGAGAAGGGCGCTGGATACGCGCACTCATGACGCACTCGTGGGGGAAGCGGGGCCGTCGGTGGGCCCCGGGTCGTTGGGGTGGGGTTCCAGTGCGGTGACGGTGAGGGTCATCCACGGGCGCAGCGGCAGCGTGCCGAGCACCTTCTCATGGAGCTCTTCCTCGTCGGCGGCACGCCAGATGCCGTAGCTGCGCAGCTCGCCGACCGGACGCCACAGCCGTACGAGGTTGCCGGTGGCGGCCAGTTCCCCGGCGCGTACGGCTTCGGCGGCGCGCCGGCGGTCGACCTCTTCCTGGCTGGTGCCCTCGGGAACGGTGGTGGTGATCTCGACCAGGAACTCTCGCATCGTCTTCCTCCAAGGAGCCGCGCGCTCCGAGGGAGCGGGCACGCCGGCGGGTGCCATGGGTTCCATCGTGGAGCTGTCACCTGAGCAGTCGCCACGACCGGCTGCCTTGCTGCTGAGAGGCGCGGCCTCCCACCGACGTAGCATGGCGCGCGTGGAACTGCGCCAACTGCGGTACTTCCTGGCGGTCGCCGAGGAACTGAACTTCGGCCGGGCCGCCGAGCGGCTGCTGATCGCCGGCCCTTCCCTGTCGCAGCAGATCAAGGCGCTGGAACGCGACCTCGGCGTGCGGCTGTTCGACCGGGACCGGCGCTCCGTATCGCTGACTCCGGCGGGCGCGGCCCTGCTCCCGCACACCCGTGATCTGGTGGAGCGGGCCGACGATCTCAAGCGCCGCGCCCGTCGTCTGGGCGGCTCGGAGCCGGTACGGCTCGGTTACGTCAACTGGCTGCCCCCGGACCTGGCCGCCCGCACCGCCGCGGTGGCCCAACTGCACGTCGACGCCTGGGTGGCGCCCTCCCACACCCAGGCCGCCCGGGTCGCGGACGGCAGTCTCGACGTCGCCGTGTGCTGGGTGCGGACCGAGGACCTGGCACGACAGGGCCTCAAGGCCCGGCTCATCGGCGCCGACCGGTTGTACGCCGTGTCCACCGGCGCGGACGACAGCGACGTACGGGTGCAGGACACGACGGTTCTGCTCGACGACGACGCCACGTCCTGGGCGTCCTGGAACGACTTCGCCCAGCGGCTGTCCGGGGAAACCGGCGCCCGAACGGTCCGTATCTCCGACGGCGGCATCACCGGCCCCGCGTTCTTCGACCACGTCCGCCGCAGCCGCCGCCCGGTCGTCAACTCCCCCAAGGGCCAGACCACTCCGCTCCCGCCCGACCTGGTCCGGCGCCCCCTGATCGGGCCGAAGGTCTACTGGACCTGGTCCCTGGTCTGGCGCGGCGGCGAGGAGCGCACCGCGGTCCGGGCGGTCGTCGACGCCCTGACGGAGGGCGTCGGCGACCTCGGCATCAACGCCCCGGACGCCTGGCTGCCGGACGACGACCCCTACAAGCGGTGACCGCCCTTTGCACCCCCTACGGGCGGTGACAGCCCCTCAGCTCGAAATCCCTGCAGCCAGGAACGTCGAGACGGCCGCGGTGAATGCCTCGGGCGCCTCCCGGTGGATCAGATGGCCGACCGGGATGGTGACCACGCTCCCGCGGGGAACCCGGCGCGTCAGTTCGGCGATGCCCTCCTGGGGCATATGGCTCCCTGGGCCGCCGGCCAGCGCGAGGGTCTCGGCGGTGATCTCGCCGAGCCGCTCCAGCCAGCGGGGATCAGGCCGGTCGAGCTGCCGCCTGACGGCGAGCACCATCTCCCAGTCGAAGGTCAGGTCGCCGTCCGGACGGGCCGGGGTGGTCGGCCGGCGGGGCCGGGGGACCGGAACGTCCTCCAGGACGAGCCGGCTCACTCGCTGCGGATGGTCCTGGGCGAGCAGGTAGGCCACGACCCCGCCCAGGGAATGGCCGATGAGGTCCACCGTGCCGAGTCCCTGGGCGTCCAGGAACCCGAGCACATCGGCACGCATGAGCTCGAGGGAGTACTCCCCCGGCCAGTCGCTCCGGCCGTGCCCGCGGAGATCGAGGGCGTACACCCGCCGGCTGTGGGCGAGGACCGGCGCCACCTCGTCCCAGGTACCGGCGTCCTCGCCGAGGGCATGCAACAGGACGAGCGGCGGGGCGAGCGGCGGGCCCGACACCTGACAGGCCAGCCGGATGCCTCCCACATCGACCGAGTGGTGATCAACCATGTCCGGAGGCTATGCCGCAAACCCGGTCCCGCCGACCGCCGTTCACCAGCAGCCGAAACGCGAGGGCCGTGCCGCCGGCGGAGCGGATGCACCTCCGCCGAGGCGCCCCGATCCTGGTAGGAGGGGGAAGACCGCAAGGAGGGCACGATGTCCGTGATGGACAGGCTCAAGCAGATGCTGAAGGGCCACGAGCAGGCGGGCAAGGGCATCGACAAGGGCGGCGAAGCCGTCGACGAGAAGACCCGGGGCAAGTCCGGTCAGGTCGACAAGGGGCCGGACGCACTCAGGGAGCAGCTGCGGTCCCAGCAGGAGAAGGACACCCCTCCGGAGCCGTAATCACGGGGGCTGCGTCCGCGTGCGCGCCGGGAGGCTCTACCGTGTGCCGCGTGACTGCCTTTACCGATGAAGACGTCCCCGGCCGCTACGGACCCTCCGCGACCACCGAAGCCGACCCCCGCCAGGTGGGGCGGGTGCGGACCGAGTACTCCCCCGCGCACGACGGCGACCCCGACCCCGGGGAGATCGTCTGGACGTGGGTGCCGTTCGAGGAGAACGACGGGCGCGGCAAGGACCGCCCCGTGCTCGTGGTCGCCCGTGAGGCGGCCGGCACGCTGCTCGCCGTGCAGCTGTCGAGCAAGCGGCACGACGGCGACCGGGAGTGGGTGCCGATAGGCAGCGGGCCCTGGGACCGGTCGGGGCGCGACTCGTGGGTGGACGTGGACCGCGTGCTGCGGCTGCACGAGGACGGCATGCGGCGCGAGGCGTGCGCACTCGACCGGATGCGGTTCAACCTCGTGGTGCACCGGCTGCGGGAGCGGTACGGCTGGAACTGAGACCCGAGGTCAGGGGGCGGGGACCTATGCGAAGACTCGTTCGAACGCGGCCCGTGTCGTCGTACCGGGAGTGCGGTCCAGCACGGCGAAGACGACCTCCCCGAAGTACCCCTCGAACCGCCCCTTGACCAGGAGCTCGCGGAACGCCCCGGCCACCTGCGCCGGGTCGTTCCGGAACACCCCGCAGCCCCATGCACCCAGTACGAGCCGCCGGTAGCCGCAGGCGGCCGCCGTCTCCAGGACCCGCTCGGCCCGCGCAGCGAGGGCGCGGGGCAGCTCCGTGGCGCGCTCCGGCGCCCTGCTCAGCACCACGCCGGCGTTCGGCGCCGCCGCGGTCAGGAAGCCGACCGCGTAGGGCTCGTCGAGCAGGCGTCCGCGGTCGTCGCGGAACACGGGCACGGCGGGTGAATGGATGACCCGGTCCGTGTAGAACGGGTCGCGGTGCGCCCGGTGGTGGTCGTAGAACTCCCTGATCTCGCGGACGCACGTGTACAGCGCGGAGGCACGGCACAGGGCCTCCTCCTGGGCCTGCGCCCCGTTCAGGAAGCCGCCGCCCGGGTTGCGCGCGGAGGCGAAGTTCAGGACGGCCACCGGTTCACCCGAACGGGCGGTGAGACGTCGGGCGGCTTCCAGACTGCTCTCCCCGGTGACCTCGAAGAGCGTGCCGACGGGTGCGGCCTGCGGTGTTTCCACCGGGTCCGGTCCGAACATCCGCGTGGCGGCGCGAGCGGCCTCGACCGCCGCGGCGATGGTCACCGTACGCCCGTCGGACGTGCGGTAGCTCCCCGCCGCGACGATCTCCTCCGTCTGCTGTGCGATCCCGCGCAGGCGCGCGCTCACGGCGCCACCCCCGTGGGCGCCGCGAGTGCGTGGCGCGCGGTCCCTCCCGACGCACCGCCGATCTCCCCCGTCGTGCTCATGAACGCATGGTGAGCGATGCTGGTCGTACGCCGCAACAGAGTTTCCCGGCCCCGAAACCACCGTCCTCGATCTGGAGTACAGCCGACAAGTAGTCCGGAAGGGAACGATATGCACCCTTGTGCGAATGCGCTTGAGGGTCTTGGGTGGGACGAGCGTTGCCGACCCGGCCCATCGATACCGGGGCGGCGGCATGGTGGAATCTCAGGAGGATCCCGACATGTCCGATTCGGTGAGTGACTGTACGGAGCCCCGCTCCGCTGTCACCGAGGCCGAGGTGGAGGCGCTGGTCCGCGGCATCTGTTTCAAGACCGGGCCACCGCGCTCCCTCGGCGTCGAAGTGGAATGGCTCGTCCACGAGCTGCGGAAACCGTGGCTCCCGGTACCACCAGAGCGTCTCCGAGCGGCCTACGCCGCACTGCGGACCCTGCCCCTGCGTTCGACGCTCACCGTCGAACCCGGCGGCCAGCTGGAGCTCAGCTCCCCTCCGGCCGCCTCCCTGATGGAGTGCATAGGGTCCGTCTCCGCCGACCTCGACGCGGTGCGCGCCGTGCTCGACCCGGCGGGTATCGGGCTCAGCGGCTACGGCCAAGATCCGTGGAACCCCCCGCGACGCTATCTCCGCGAACCGCGCTACGACGCCATGGAGTCCTACCTCGACCGCACCGGTCCCGAGGGACGGTCGATGATGTGCTCCTCCGCCTCCGTCCAGGTCTGCCTGGACGCCGGTCACGAGGAGCCCGGCCCGCTGGGGGTCGGACGGCGCTGGTGGCTGGCGCACCAGCTGGGGGCCGTACTGGTCGCCGCGTTCGCGCACTCCCCGCTGTCCCGGGGCCGGCCCACGGGCTGGCGCTCCACACGGCAGTCGCTGTGGACCGCCATGGATCCGGGGCGCAGCAGCGCTCCGCTCCTGGACGGCGACCCGCGCGCCTCCTGGGCCCGGCATGTGATGGACGCACCGGTGATGTGCGTCCGGGCGGAGACCGGTCCGTGGCGCGTGCCGGACGGCATGACCTTCCGGGAGTGGATGCGGTCCGCCGACCCGCCGGACCGCGGCGACCTCGACTACCACCTCACGACCCTGTTCCCGCCGGTCCGGCCCCGCGGCCACCTCGAACTCCGCATGATCGACGCCCAGCCGGGCGACGACGGATGGATCGTGCCGCTCGCCGTGACGACCGCGCTCTTCGACGACCCCGAGGCCGCCGAGACCGCCTACCGGACGGTGAAGCCCCTTGCGGAGCGGGCGGACGCGCGGCCCGCTCCGTGCAATCCGCTGTGGGTCGCCGCGGCCCGCGACGGTCTGACCGATCCCGAGCTGCACGAGGCCGCCGTCGTCTGTTTCGCGGCCGCGGCCGAGGCGCTGCCCCGGCTCGGCGCCACCGACGACGTCCGGCGTGCCGTCGCGGAGTTCACCGACCGCTATGTGGCCCGGGGCCGCTGCCCCGCCGACGATCTGCTTCTCCAGTTCCACGGGAAGGACACCCGTTCCGGCGGGGAGGACACCCGGTTCCACGGGAAGGACATCCGCACATGACCGACGAACGGTCACCGATCGACCCCCATCAGATACGGAAGCGTGCGCTGGATGCGCTGACCACGGCCCGCGAGCGGACCGCGCTCCTGACCACCTGTGTCGAGGACCCCGACCTCATGGCCCAGCACTCCCCGCTGATGTCGCCGTTGGCCTGGGACCTCGCGCACATCGGCAACCAGGAAGAGCTGTGGCTGCTGCGCACCGTCGCGAGGCGCGAGGCCATGCGGCCCGAGATCGACGGGATCTACGACGCCTTCGAGCACCCGCGCGCCGAACGGCCCTCGCTGCCGCTGCTGCCGCCCGACGAGGCCCGGCGCTACGCCGCCGAGGTACGCGGCCGGGCCCTGGACGTGCTGGAGAGCACGCCGTTCGAGGGCCATCGCCTGACGGAGGCGGGCTTCGCCTTCGGCATGATCGCCCAGCACGAGCAGCAGCACGACGAGACGATGCTGATCACCCATCAGCTCCGCAAGGGGCCGCAGGCGCTCACGGCACCCGATCCGGAGCCCGTGCCGCCGTACACCGGTCCGTCCGAGGTGCTCGTACCCGGTGGCCCGTTCACGATGGGCACCTCCACCGAGCCGTGGGCGCTGGACAACGAACGGCCCGCGCACCAGCGTGTGGTTCCCGCCTTCCACATCGACGCCACCCCGGTGACGAACGCCGCCTACCAGGCCTTCATCGAGGACGGCGGCTACGGCGACGAGCGGTGGTGGACCCCGGAGGGATGGGCTCACATCCGCACGCACGGCATCGACGCCCCGCTGTTCTGGCGCCGCGAGGGCGGGCAGTGGCTGCGCCGGCGCTTCGGCGTCACCGAGGTCGTACCGCCCGCCGAGCCGGTACTGCATGTCTGCTGGTACGAGGCGGACGCGTACGCGCGCTGGGCGGGGCGCCGGCTGCCCACCGAGACCGAGTGGGAGAAGGCGGCCCGCCACGACCCGGAGACGGGCCGCTCCCGACGCTATCCGTGGGGCGACGCCGACCCGGCGCCCGAGCACGCCAACCTCGGGCAGAGGCATCTGCGCCCCGCGCCGGTCGGCAGCTATCCCGCGGGTGCGTCACCGCTCGGCATACGGCAGTTGATGGGTGACGTGTGGGAGTGGACCGCGAGCGCCTTCCTGCCGTACCCGGGGTTCACCGCATTCCCGTACAAGGAGTACTCGGAAGTGTTCTTCGGGCCGGAGTACAAGGTGCTGCGCGGCGGTTCGTTCGCCGTGGACCCGGTGGCCTGCAGGGGCACGTTCCGCAACTGGGACTATCCGATCCGGCGGCAGATCTTCTCCGGCTTCCGCACGGCCCGGGACGCCTGATGTGCCGTCATCTCGCCTTCCTGGGACCCGAGGAGCCGCTCGGCCTGCGCCTCGTGGAACCCCCGCACAGCCTGTACCGGCAGTCGTGGGCACCGCGGCGGCAGCGGTACGGGACGGTCAACGCCGATGGTTTCGGCGTGGGTTGGTACGCCGAGGGGGATCCGGTACCGGCGCGGTACCGCCGCGCCGGGCCCATCTGGGGCGATCAGTCCTTCGCCGATCTGGCGCGGGTCGTACGCTCGGGCGCCTTCCTCGGCGCCGTCCGGGACGCGACCGTGGGCAGTGCCGACGGGGAGGCCGCGGCGGCGCCGTTCGCCGCGGGCACCTGGCTGTTCAGCCACAACGGGGCCATCACCGGATGGCCCGGATCGCTTGCCGCCCTCGCACAGTCCCTGCCGCCGGCCGAACTGCTGTCACTGGAGGCACGCTGCGACTCGGCGCTCGTCTGGGCGCTGGTGCTCAGCCGGCTGCGCGCCGGGGACGAGGAGGGGCAGGCGCTGGCCGACACGGTGCTGGAGGTCGCCGCGGCGGCCCCCGGCTCCCGGCTCAACCTGCTGCTCGTCAACGGCGGGACGATCACCGCGACCGCGTGGGGCGACACCCTCTGGTACCTCACCGAGCCCGGCCGCCGCACCATCGTGGCCTCCGAACCGTACGACGACGACCCGCAGTGGCAGGAGGTGCCCGACCGCACGCTGCTCGCGGCCACCCGCACCGACGTCCTGCTGACCCCGCTCAAGGACCTGCGCGACCACATGGCATCCGCACCCCCCGAGGAGCCCAGCACGTGAGCCCGTTCCTTCTCACCCGTACCCTGCCCGAGGACGCCACGGACGCCGAGCTGCGCGCGGACGTGCTGCACGGCCTCACCTGCACGCCCAAGACACTGCCGCCGAAGTGGTTCTACGACGCACACGGCAGCGACCTGTTCGAAAAGATCACCGAACTGCCGGAGTACTACCCCACGCGCGCCGAGCGGGAGATCCTGATCGCCCGCGCCGGGGAGATCGCGGCCGTGACCGGCGCGCGCACACTGGTCGAGCTGGGCTCCGGCTCGTCCGAGAAGACCCGGTACCTGCTGGACGCGCTGACCGGACTGCACACATACGTGCCGGTCGACGTCAGCGAGAGCGCCCTGACCCAGGCCGGGCACGCGCTGATCGACGAGCGGCCCGGCCTGAACGTCCACGCGCTCATCGCCGACTTCACCGGCGGCCTCACCCTGCCGGGCACCCCAGGGCCGCGGCTCGTCGCGTTCCTGGGCGGCACGATCGGCAATCTGGTGCCCGCCGAGCGCGCGACGTTCCTCAAGTCCGTACGGTCCCTGCTGGCACCCGGGGACACGCTGCTGCTCGGTACCGACCTGGTGAAGGACGAGTCGGTACTGGTGGCCGCGTACGACGACGCGGCCGGAGTGACGGCCGAGTTCAACAAGAACGTGCTGACGGTCGTCAACCGTGAGCTGGGCGCCGACTTCGACGTCGACGCGTTCGCCCACGTGGCCCTGTGGGACGCCGAGAACGAGTGGATCGAGATGCGGCTGCGCGCACGTTCGGCGCAGACCGTGAAGATCCCCGCACTCGACCTGGCGGTCGACTTCGCGGCGGGTGAGGAACTGCGCACGGAGGTGTCGGCGAAGTTCCGCGAGGACGGAGTACGTCACGAACTGGCCACTGCGGGGCTGGATCTGACGCACTGGTGGACGGATGAGGAGGGCAGGTTCGCACTGTCGTTGAGCATGGCCCGCTGACACCTCGACCGCGGCCCAGGTAGGCGAGGCGGGTGTCGCCCGGCCCTGCGCGGCGCCCGCCGCCATGACCGCGCCACCCGCCTCGCCCGCGATCGCCGGGGCGAGGGTGGTCAGCCCCCGATGTCTCGCGGCCCGCCGTGCCATGCGGCACGGTGGAGTGACGTGTGACATAGCCGCCACGCGGAGAGGAGCAGCAAACATGACCGATCACACCTACCGGGTCACCGAGATCGTCGGCAGCTCGCCCGAGGGCGTCAACCAGGCCATCCGCAACGGCATCGCCCGTGCCTCACAGACCCTGCGCAACCTGGACTGGTTCGAGGTCACGCAGGTCAGGGGCTATATCGACAACGGGCAGATCAAGCACTACCAGGTCGGTCTGAAGGTGGGCTTCCGCCTCGAGGACGGCGAGTGACCGCACCGGGGCCTCACACACGCCCCTCACGCTCCTGGGCGTCCTTCAGCACGGCGGAGGAGGACGCCCAGCGGGCCCGTACGACCGTGAAACCGGCCCGTTCGGCGTCCTGGCAGACGAGTTCGTCGTCATCGACGAGAACGCGTATCTCATGGCCGCGGGCCAGCTCGTGGAGAATCTCCAGCTTGGTGACGCGGGCGGGCCTGCGGTCGCCGTTGGACCGCATGTAAAGACGCCCCTGGGGCAGCCCATGGGCGGCAAGCCAGTCAAGAGTGTCGCGCCGGCAGCGCGCGGGCCGCCCGGTCAGATAGACGATCTCGCAGTCCTCCGCGCTCTTCCGCACCAGCGCCGTGCCCTCCACCAGCGGCGGGTCCTGCGGCGCTGCGGCGAAGAACGCGGCCCAGTCACGCGGTTTCGTCTCCAGGAAACGCTGCCGATGCGCGGTGTCGGCGAGGGTGTTGTCGAGATCGAATACGGCGACCGGTCTGCTGTTGTTCGTCACGCGGCAACTCTAGAGAGCGCCTCGGCGACGGCAGTGACCCGGGGGCGGGCTGTGACCGGCCCTCGCGACGGCCTGCCTCGCTCCGCGCGCGTTTCCCTCAGCCGCCCGGCCGCGCGGGCTCCGGCGGCCACAGACCGGGCGCCAGCAGATTGGGCGCGTCGGCCGATGTCTCGCTGACCGGGTCGACGGTCATCTGGGCCGGCCGGCATGCCCCACTCCCCCGCCATGGCGGCGTTCACCCGCAGGATCGTTCCGTCGGTCGTGCAGTACGCGGTGGGCAGTGAAAGCCGGTCGAAACGGGGACGCGTCACCGACGACATGGGCGCTCACTACGTATGCAAGTAGTACGGGGCGGACCAGTGCCACTCGAACGGGGGAACGCCACCCACAAAGGGGTGACCGGCACCTTCGCCCTAACCCTCTGACCAGGCCTTTATCCATCTCCCTGAGTACAACTCACCGACTTCAGCACTGAGTCACGACGGATTCTCGTACAGCAGTGGTATATGACCCAACCATGGCCAATCCTCACGTTGCGGACCACGCGCCGGCACCGACGAGTCAAGGCGTCAGCGCACTAGCGCCCGTCACCGTCCCCAAACGAACCGGGGGCGGCGGGCCGCGCGTCCGTCGCCCCCTGCTCAGCCGGCTCCTGCCCGGCGCCGGGCCGGCACTCGCCCTGTTCGCCGCCATCCGCGTCGCCGGTATCGCCGCGATCGCCGTGGTGAACCACATGGCCGGCCACCCGCTGCTCAAGGGACTGGCGCACTCGTGGGACTCCGCCTGGTACCAGCACATCGCCCGGTCCGGCTACGGCACCTACGTCCACATCCTCCCCACCACCGGCGCCGTCCAGCGGGACTGGGCGTTCTTCCCGCTCTACCCGGGACTCATCCGCGCCCTGTACACTGTCCTTCCGGTCACTCCTGGTTCCGCCGCCCTGCTGATCGCCTGGGCCGCCGCGGGGGCGGCAGCGTACGGCATCTATGCGATCGGCCATCATCTGTACGGACGAGCGGTCGCCACCGCGCTCGTCGGCGTGTGGGGGGCCCTGCCGCACTCCGTCGTCCTCAACATCGCGTACACGGAGCCTCTGTTCGCCGCACTCGCCGCCTGGTCGCTGTACGCCGTGCTCAAGGGGCGCTGGCTGTGGGCGGGTTCGCTGGCCGCCCTCGCGGGCCTCACCCGGCCCACCGGCTTCGCCGTGGCCGCGGCGCTGGGCATCGTGGCGGTGCACGAGATCATCAGATGGCGTGGGCGTGTTCCCGTCGGGCTGTGGATCGGCGCCGCGATCGCCCCCCTCGGCTGGGTGGGCTTCGTCCTGTGGGTCGGCGACCACACCGGCGATCTGCTGGGCGGCTACTTCACGGTGCAGCGCGCCTGGGACTCCCGCTTCGACTTCGGTCTCGGCTCGCTCCACTTCCTCAAGGGGCTGCTCCTGCACGGCGGCCGGGTCGTCTACCCGATGGCGCTGGTGATCGTCGCGGCGGCCGTCCTGCTGTTCTGCCTGCTGTGCTTCGAGCGCGTCCCACTGGCGCTGATCGTCTACGCCGGGATACTGCTCCTGGTCACGGTCGGCGGTTCCGGCCCGTACGCGTCGAAGCCGCGCTTCCTGGTGCCCGCGTTCCCCCTGCTGATCCCGCTCGCACTGGCCTTCGCGCGGACCTGGAGGACCCGGCCGAAGAAGGCCTTTCTGCTCGGCGCGTCCCTCGTTTTCGTCTCCGTCGCCTACGGGACCTACCTGATGGCGGGTAACCCCACGCCGCTGTGATCCCGTCGGCCGGAAGCCTGCCGGTCGACGCGACGGCTTGACCGGTACGGCGGCAGCGGCGGCCCGGTGCCGGTCGGGAGCCGGGCCTGTCCCGCTGCCGGCAGTCCCCAAGCCGACCGAGGTCACCGTGGGGCGCCGAGGCGAGCCGGGCTCCACCCCTGCCCTGCCGGTCCGGGGCACCCGCACAGCTTCCGGCAGCCGGCATCCGCTGTCGGTACACGGTCTGCGTCTGCTGATAGGCCGTCAGACCCTCCGGACCGAGTTCACGGCCGTGGCCGCCGGCCTTCACGCCGCCGAACGGGGCCGCACGCCGCTTCGCGGACACGGGCGGAGCCTCGGCGCACACCGCTCGCCCACGGCCCCGGCACCCGTCCGAGCTCCCCGATGCATGGGTGGCGGGGATCGGAGGGGGCGAAGCGCGCACCGTGTTCGTCGCCCACGCCGGCGCCCTGCTCGACGGGACCACGACGGGGCGGGCCCTGGTACTCAACAGCCTGCCCGACCATGACGCGCTCCCGCGCCCCGAACCCGGCGAACGGCTGGCCGTGCTGGCCGACGCACCGGAGGGAAGGTTCGGTACGGTGCCGGTGGCCATCGGGGGAAAAGCCTCAGGGCGGAGTCCGGCCGCCCGGGGGGACACCCAGCTGGTGTGGGCAGCCCTGGTGGGCGCGACAGCGGCCCTGCTGTTTCTGCTCGGACGCCGCCGCGGCGGTCGGCCGCACCGCAACACCTGAACCTCTCCCCGGCCCCGACCACCGGCGCGGCTCCGGCTCCCGGCTCGCTCGTCCTGTTCTCGCCTGGCTGCTCCACCGGACCCGACGGCGAGCAGGACTGCTCCTGGCAGTGCCGTCTGCCTCTGGACTGGCGGCCGCAGGAGCCCGACGGCACCCGGGAGGCGCGGCTGAGCCGACGGGGCGCGCCGGCCGGGACTCTTCGGGTCGACCCGCCGCGCCCCGGCCTCGTGGCCCGCCTGTGGCGCACCGTACGGTTCGCGGCGACCTTCGGCCGCGACAAGCGCAACGCCACATCGCCGGTGAACCGGTACACCCGGCACGCCGTGCTGAGTCTGAATCCCGTTCCCGCCCACGACACCGCCCCCGACCCGCTGCACGACGACCTACGGACGGTGGCCGGGGAGTGGCACGTCCTGCTGACGCCCGTCGGGCGTACGGAAGCGGGCACCACCGTCGCGGTCGCACACCTGCCGGTGACCTGCCCCGAATGCAACTCGACGCGCGGCGGCGGGATATGCCTCCTGCTGCCACTCCCAGGAGGCCAAGAGCCGTGAACGCATCCCCGCCCCGAGTGAGCTATCCCGGAATCTCGTCCGAGGCCTACGAGCATCCGCTCGCCCAGGCGGCGCTGTCGACCGTCCGCAAGGCCAAGGGCTTCGACCTGGTGCTCAAGAAGGCGGTCGGCACCACCACCGAGGCCATCGTGCGGATGCACCACCTCGCTTCCGCAGTGAAGGTGGGCGACACCCAGTTCCGCCGACTCCACGCGGTGATGACGGAAGCCGTGCACACCATGGACGTGGCGGACCCGCCCCAGCTCTATGTCAACCGCAGCGTCGGGTTCAACGCGATGACGATCGGGTTCGACAAGCCCTTCATCGTGCTCGGCTCGGATCTGATCGACGACATGAGCGATGACGAGGTCCGCTTCGTCATCGGCCACGAGTTGGGGCACGCGATGTCCGGCCACGCCCTCTACGAGAGCCTGGCATGGTTCCTGGCGTCCGTCGGCGCGAGTGGTCTGTCCGGAGTTCCCGGCGGAGCCTTGGTGGTCAAGGGGATCGAGCTGGCCCTCCAGGACTGGGCGCGCAAGTCGGAGCTCTCCGGCGACCGCGCCGGGCTGCTGGTCGGACAGGACCTGGAGGTGGCCGTCCGTACGCTGATGAAGCTCGCGGGCGGGAAGCAGACCGAGGAGATGAATCCCCGGGCGTTCCTGGAACAGGCCGCCGAGTTCGAGGACGGCACCACCGGGCTGCGCAACCGCATCGTCAAGTGGCTGATGCCTTCCTCCGACCATCCCCTGCTGGTGGTCCGTGCCGCGGAACTCGACCGCTGGGTACGGGACGGGGAGTACGGAAGGATCGTCCATGAGGGCGACTACCCCCTGCGGGGCGAATCGGCATCGGTGTCCGGCAAGGTCATCCAGGGCCTGAACGACGCCCGGCGCCGGACGTCCCTCGACGCGGGCAGCGGCACGGCGGTCGGCCGCCTGGGCCGACTGGGGCGGCAAACAGGCGCCCGCGGCCTCTTCGACGGCCTGCCGAAGGACTGAGACACCCGGTACGGACCCGGCACCGCTTCGGCCTGCGCTGCCGCCGCACAGGACCAGGCGATCCTGTCTGGCCCGTACCGGCGCGGGTACCCGGAGCGGTGTCGGAACTCTCTGGGGAGATGACTCGCATGCTCTTCATCGGACTGCTCCTCCTCGCGGCCACCGGCGCCTTCACCGCCCTGGCGATCGAAGGCAACCTGTCCGGCGGCCCCGACTACACGGTGTCCGTGCTCGGTCACAGCATCGCCGCCATGAACCCGCTCGCGATCTTCAGCGCCGGTCTCGCCCTGGCGCTCCTGTTCGCGCTGGGTCTGGCCACGACGGTGAGCGCGGCGACGCACCACCCCCGGCACAAGAGTCCGCGAGCGCACCGGCGGCGCCGGACCACCTCGGTCGACGAGATGACGGGACCCGATCCCCGGCCTTGAGTGCCTTGAGTGCCTTGAGGCGCCCTCAACCGCTGGGGTCGGCCTTGCTGATGTCCGCCAGGACCGACTGGGGGTCCTCCGTTGCGGCCAGGTCGCCCAGGCTGACGATGCCGACCGGGCAGCCGCCGCTCTCCACGACGGGGAGCCTGCGTACGGCGTACCGGCGCATCAGCTCGGCCGCGTGGTCGGTCGTGTCGTCGGGCGTCAGTGTCACCACCGGGGGACGGGTGCACACCGAGCCCGCGGTCGTGGTGTTCGGGTCGCGGTCCTCGGCGATCGCCCGGACCACGATGTCGCGGTCGGTGAGCACACCGAACAGGTCGCGGTCGTACGTCACCAGGACGTCGCCGACGCCCTGTTCACGCATCAGGCGGGCCGCCCGGGCCACGGAGGTCATCGGCTCGACGGCGATCGCGCCACGGTGCATCACGTCACGTATCTGCCTGCTCACGAGAGCCTCCCGGATCGTCCGGTGGGAGTACTGCGCGGCCTCTCACCAGGCCGCGTCGGGGTCCGGAGCGGCGTGCCAGCCGCTCCAGTGGTGGACGGTGACCACGGTCACCGGTCCATCCGGCGGGTTGTCCCGGTACTGGGGATACTTCTGCGTCAGCAGGGCGAGTGCAGACGCGTACTCGTGCCGGTCCTGCTCGGCGTCCGCGCCGGGCGGCACGGTCCGGGCGCCTCCGTCCGCGCGTACCCACCACAGCCGCTCCCAGTCCTCGTCGTACGCGTCCACCAGCAGGCACACGGCCGGAGTCACGGCGATGTTGTGCAGCCGCTTCAGCCGCTGGGAGCTCTTCGGCTTCCGATCGACGACCATGACGATCCCTCCGTCGTCGCGCAGGGCGAACACGACCGGTACGAGGTGGGGGCGTCCCTCGGGGTCCACCGTCGCCAGCCGCGCGACCCGGGCCGCGGTGAACCGCCGCCGTGCCTCGTCCTCTGCCATCCGCGGCACTGCCGCTCCTCCTCCCTGCCGCCCGTCTCACCGAGGGGCGGCCGCCGACGAGCCGCAGCCGGGTATCCGGCGTCCGGCTCTTTACACCGTCTCGCACTTTGTCCGGGTCCACCGCCCGAAGACATGGGCAGCCCCTGCCAGGCAAGGAGGCCGTCGTGGAATTCGACGTGATCGTGGAGATCCCCCAGGGATCGCGCAACAAGTACGAGATGGACCATGAACTGCACCGGCTCCGTCTGGACCGGATGCTGTTCACGTCCACCCAGTACCCGGCCGACTACGGCTACATCGACCACACCCTCGGCCGGGACGGCGACCCGCTCGACGCCCTCGTCCTGGTCGGCGACCCCACATTCCCCGGTTGTGTGATCGAGTGCCGCGCCGTCGGCATGTTCGTCATGAAGGACGAGAAGGGCCCCGACGAGAAGATCCTGTGTGTCCCGGCCCACGACCCGCGCTACGCGGACGTGCAGGACATCGTCGACGTCCCCTCCTTCGACCGGCTGGAAATCACGCACTTCTTCGAGGTCTACAAGGACCTGGAGCCCGGCAAGTCGGTCGAGGGTTCCCACTGGGAGGGCCGTGACCAGGCGTACGCGGAGATCGAGGCCTCCCGTCGGCGGCTCACCGAGGGCTGACCACCGCGTTCACGAGCGGCGCATCCCGGTGACGGCCGGCAGGATCAGCGCGAAGGCCTGGAGCCACACCAGCAGGCCCAGCACCGCCACTCCGGGCAGGGCGGGCACGCCCCGCACCGGGCCGAAGGTGCCGCCCGTGAGCGCGAGCACCTGTCAGCCCTCGGGCCCTGGGCGGGCCGTGTCGTCCCAGTGGGCGAGATCGTGCAGGGCCGCGGCCGTCCTCGTGAATCCGTCGGCGCCGAGCAGGGCACGCAGCTCCGCGTTGAAGCGGTCGATCTCCGGCCGGGCCGAGCGCAGCACGCGGCTCCCGTCCTCGGTCAGCTCCAGCACGACGGCCCGGTGTTCGCGCGGATGCGCCCGCTTGGCGACGAGCCCGGCGGCGGTGAGCCGTCCGACGAGTCCGGTGACCGCCGATTCGCGCAGCCCGAGGGCCTGCGCGAGCTGTTGCTGGGTGAGGCCCGGCTGGTCGTGGACCGCGAACAGGGCGCCCAGCTGTGCGGTCGTGATCCCTGCGGCGGCCAGCAGACGCCGGTCCGCATCGGTGCGCAGCCGGTGCGCGGCTCGCTGCAGCAGGAAGAAGAGACGCTGGTCGGGCTCGGGCATGGCCCGATGTTGACAGACACTCCCGGCGGACGCCATGCTCACTTCACCAGTGAAGTGAGGTGCCCGTGAACGACGTCCTGGACTTGGCACTGGCCCAGAAGGTGCTCGAGGCGCAGCCTTTCAGTGTTTTCCTGGGCGCCCGACTGGTGGCCTTCGGCGACGGCGAGGCCATGCTGGAGCTGGACATCCGCGACGAACTGCGTCAGCAGTACGGCTCCGTACACGGCGGAGTGCTCAGCTACGCGGCGGACAACGCGCTGGCCTTCGCGGCGGGGACCGTCGCCGGCAACCGGCTGATCACCTCCGGCTTCGCCATCGACTTTCTGCGGCCGGCCCAGGGCGAGATCCTGCGCGCCCACGGCCAGGTGGTCCGGGCGGGCCGCACCCGTGTCGTCTGCCGCTGCGATCTGTCCACCGTCGACAGCACCGGCGCGGAGAAGATGTGCGCGGTGGCCCAGGGCACGATCGCGGTGACGGAGTCCGCGAACGCGGCGTGAGTCAGCCGCCCACGCCCTCTCGGTCGCGTGAAAGCACCGTCACGTGATGGAAGTTGCACGATGAGGGTGAGTTCCCGGAATGGGGCCACGTCTGGTGCGCCTGAAGCGCCATGCTCACCAGGCTCAGCAACAGGTCGACGTCGGCATCGCAGTCGAGGTGCACAGTCACCCATCGTGAGCCGGGCACCATACGGATCGCGGTCGACTCCGCCAGGTCGCCGGAGATGCGCTGGATGGCCCCGCTGGTCAGATGCAGGTCCGCCTCGTGGTCGGTGTGGAAGTGGACGATCTCGTTGTGCGGAGAGCGGAGCGCCCGCCCCGTGCCGCAACTGGCCGGTCCCGCCGTGAGGTCGGGCCAGTCCGTGAGCCGCTCCAGGGCGCGCTGGGCCAGATTCATGGTCCCATCGTCGTCTCCTCACTCGCTCGCCACCAGAGGTTGAGGGATCCGTAACCGGGACGTGAGGTTGACCGGACGGGGCGAGGGCGATCGACCGGACGGTGGTGAGCAGGGCGGCCAGGGCCGCACAGCCGTGGGTGAGCGTGACGATGATCGTGACGAGCAACGGCCCGCCGACGTCGCCGAGTTCACGGATGAGTCCGGCGGCGCCCATGATCCGACCGAGCCGCTCGGCGGTGATGCGCACCGACACGGCCGCACCCGTGGCGACGACACCGAGACCGGCTGCCCGGCCCGAGACGGCTAGGAAGCCCAGGTGACGGCGTCCCCGTACGTCCCACCGACCTCACACACTCAGCCGGTACGGCAGCATGCACACCACCACGTCGGTACGGGCCCGCAGGACGGTGGCCAGAAGCAGACCACGCGGCGCCGGATCCAGCGTTCACTGGACCTGGAAAAAACCGGCCGGCCGACACATGAGGCCTGGGCCGGATCGACAGAACATGTCGAGCCCCCTCCCGGCTTGACCTCAAGCGCACTTGAGGCACGAGCCTCTGCTCATGACGACACAGACGGATCACGCAGAGATCAGCACGCTCGTCCACCGCTTCTTCCTGGCACTGGACGAGCGGCGGTTCACAGCCGGGTGGGCGGACGGCTTCGTCACCCGCGACACCCGGATGGAGACACCCCTGGGGACGTCCCACGGAGCCGATGCGGTCCGCGCCACCGAGGAGGCCCTTGGGCGTTATGCCCGCACCCAGCACATCGCCACCGGGATCGTCACGGACGCGGACGCCGGAGCCGAGCGGGCCAAGGCCTCATGGAACGCCTTGATGACCCACGTACATCACGACGCCACGCTCAATCAGCGCGATGACGTGGCCGACCCCCTCTTCACGGTGGGCGGCCGCTTCGAGGCCGAGCTGCGCCGCGGCGCGGACGGCTGGCGCTTCAGCCGGGTGACGGTCCGGCCGATCTGGACGAAGGGGCAGCCGCCCCTGGGCATCGGGGAGCAGGAGGTCCGTGGCGGCCATGGCACGGGGCAGTGACGTAACGCTGGGTGTTCCTCCTCGCCTCTTCGCGGCTCGCCGGCCCACCCCCGCACCGCCTTCCACTCCGTCTGAGACACCGCCTTTGATGTGTTCCTGGCACGAGCTTGATGCAGCACTGCCGCCGCCCGACCTTTCTTAACGGAAGATTGACGCGACCGGCCCCCCTCATCCATGGGTGAGGCGTCACTCTCCGCTTACGCTGGTGCGGCCATCCGTGTGGTGGCCGATTCCCGCACCGAGCCGTACGCCAGGAGAGCACGCCCATGGCCACCACCGAACACCCACCTGCGAGCCGATTGCGGACGTGGATGCTGGAGGGGCTGTCCGACATGGGCAAGGGCACCCCGCAGGATCAGCAGGCGGAGCCCGAACCCGCGCACCAGGGTCAGCGATGGTGGCGGGTGATGTGCCTGACCGGTGTCGACTACTTCTCCACCCTCGGCTACCAGCCCGGTATCGCCGCCCTCGCCGCCGGCCTGCTCTCCCCGATCGCCACCGTCGTACTCGTGATCGTCACCCTGGCAGGCGCCCTGCCGGTGTACCGGCGCGTGGCAGAGGAGAGCCCGCACGGCGAGGGCTCCATCTCCATGCTGGAGCGGCTGCTGTCCTTCTGGCAGGGCAAACTGTTCGTCCTGACCCTGCTGGGCTTCGCCGCCACCGACTTCCTGATCACCATCACCCTCTCGGCCGCCGACGCCTCCACCCACCTGGTGGAGAACCCCCACCTCACCAGCACCCTGCACGGCCGGCAGATGCTGATCACTCTGATCCTGGTCGCCCTGCTCGGTGCGGTGTTCCTGAAGGGCTTCCTGGAGGCCATCGGCGTCGCGGTCGCCCTGGTGGTGGCCTACCTCGGACTCAACGCCGTCGTGGTGGTCGTGGGCATGTGGCATGTGGTCACCGCCGGGCACGTGGTCACCGACTGGACCAGCGCCCTGACCACCGAGCACGGAAACATTTTCGCCATGATCGGCGTCTCCCTGCTCGTCTTCCCCAAGCTGGCCCTCGGCCTGTCCGGCTTCGAGACGGGTGTCGCCGTCATGCCCCATGTGCAGGGCGATCCCGGCGACACCGAGGAGAAGCCCGCGGGCCGGATCCGGGACACGAAGAAGCTGCTCACGGCCGCGGCGCTGATCATGAGCGTCTTCCTGATCGCCACCAGCTTCATCACGACGGTGCTGATCCCGGAGAACGAGTTCAAGGCGGGCGGCCAGGCCAACGGCCGCGCACTCGCCTACCTCGCGCACGAGTACCTGGGCAACACCTTCGGCACGATCTACGACATCTCGACGATCGCGATCCTGTGGTTCGCGGGCGCCTCCGCCATGGCCGGGCTGCTCAACCTGATGCCCCGCTATCTCCCCCGCTACGGCATGGCCCCGCACTGGGCCCGCGCCGTGCGCCCCATGGTCATCGTCTTCACCCTGGTCGCCTTCCTGGTCACCTGGATCTTCGACGCCAACGTCGACGCCCAGGGCGGCGCCTACGCCACCGGTGTACTGGTCCTGATGTCCTCCGCGGCGATCGCGGTGACGATCGCCGCCCGCAAGGCGGCCCAGCGGGGATGGACCATCGGCTTCACGATCGTCTCGGCGGTCCTCCTGTACGTCACCGTCGTCAACGTCATCGAGCGCCCCGACGGTGCGAAGATCGGCGCCTGCTTCATCGCCGGCATCATCCTCGTCTCGCTGCTCTCCCGGCTCGCCCGCGCCTTCGAACTGCGCGTGACCAGCGTGACGCTGGACGACATGGCGGAACGCTTCGTCCGGGACATCGCCAGCCGGAAGATACGTTTCATCGCCAATGAGCCCGAGACCCGGGACATCGCCGAGTACCGAGCCAAGATCGAGCAGATCCGCGCCGACAACGACATCACCGCACAGGACGACTTCGTTTTCGTGGAGGTGACCGTCGGCGACCCCTCCGAGTTCGAGGCGGGTCTGCACGTACGCGGCGAGGTCCTGCACGACCGCTACCGGGTGCTCACCCTGGAGTCGTCCTCCATCCCCAACGCCCTTGCCGCGCTCATGCTGCACGTCCGCAACACGACCGGCTGCACCCCGCACATCTACTTCGAATGGACCGAGGGCAACCCGTTCACCAACTTCCTGCGCTTCTTCCTCTTCGGCCAGGGCGAGGTGGCACCGGTGACCCGCGAGGTCCTGCGTGAGGCGGAGCCGGACCGCAAACGGCGGCCGCGGGTTCACGTCGGCTGAACCCGGGACACATGTCAGGGGCCGTGGTCCCGCGGGATCCCGCGG
>NZ_JBEOZU010000057.1:0-62193 GCF_040298185.1 Streptomyces sp. NPDC001634
CCTCAGACAACGTGATCGACACTGCGGAAGGCCCCGGATGCGACACCCGAAAAGAGTAGCAACTTACCCGTGTGATTTGCGGCGCACGACACTAGGATCGCTGCTGGCCGTGTGCCTGGTCGCCGTGCTCGGCGGAGCGCGCTCCCTGGCCCAGATCGCCCGCTTCGCCGCCGACTGTGACCCGGACCTGTACCAGCCACTCGGACCGGTCAAGGTAACCCCGAACGCCTCCACCCTGGGGCGACTACTGGCCCGGCTGGACGGCGACGCGGTCGACGACTGGTCGGGAGCTGGCTGGCCCGCCACTGCACCGACCCTGCCGACGAGCTCGATGACGCGCTGATCGGGCTCGCGGTGGACGGCAAGACCGTGCGCGGCTCCCGCACCGACGGCACCGCCGTTCACCCGCTCGCAGCCGCCAGGCACGGCGCCCAGGCCGTCATCGCGCAGCGCCAGGTGGGTCGGTGAGGGCGCAGGGCCGGCTGCCGGCTTGGTCCCCCGCATGCTGGATCGGTGCTGGGCGCCCTCGGTGACGCCGCCGCGGTGCCGGACCTCGCCGCCGGTGGGGACGCGATCTGCCCACCCACCGCGCAGCACGCCACGTGCGGCTCACCCTCGCGACAAGTCGGCGGACCGGCGCTGTCGTCAGCACCAGCGCCGTAACCCCGGCCAGGTCAGCGAGCCGAACATCCCCGCGTACGGCCTGGCACCGTCGACTGATCAAGGACAAGTGGACGCAACCCGCCTCGTCGGGACGCCCGCCTGTGCCCGAGGAGCTGCGCGACCTGATCATCCGGCTCGGCGCCGAGAACCCACGATGGGGCTTCCGGCGCGTCCACGGCGAACTCCGTCGGCTGGGGCAGAGGGTCAGTCCGGCCGGCGTCCGCCGGATCCTGCGCGCCGTCGGCCTCGGCCCAGCCCCGTGCCGGCATCCGGTGCGCGGCGAATGGGCCGCCTTCCTCAAGACCCAGGCCCACGGCCTGCTCGCCACCGATCTCTTCCATGTCGACACCATCAGCCCGCAGCGGCTGCACGCCCTGTTCGTCATGGAGGCACGCACCCGCACCGTGCATGTCCCGGGCGTCACCGTCCACACCACCGCCGTCCGGGCCACGCGGCAGGCCCGACAGCTCATATGGCAACTCGGTCAGCGTGCCTACGACTTCACCCACGTCATCCGCGACGGGGGGCGCGAAATTCACCTGGGGGATGTGTCGACTCGCGAAAGCGTGAGGTCGACGAGTACCGGCAAGCTGCCTGACCGCAGGCAGAGAAACGGCCTGGGCGACAGTCCGAACCAGGTTTTCACACGGAACAGGGGTGGCGCGTGGGTGCGGATTCGGTGGCAAGCCGGCGTCTGCTCTCTGACCTGGAACACGGTTGGTTCACTGGAGCGGCGGCGCTATCTGCGCCAGGCGGAGACCAGGTGGACTCCGGCGAGTGCGACGATCAGTCCCGCGCCGACCGCGACCGCCAGCAGAGCCCACCGTCCGGCGCGCTGCGGGGCGGCGATCCCGTGGCGTGCCGGATGGCGGCGCAGGTCGGCTCCGATGAGGCGCGGCAGGCGCCAGACGTAAGCGAGGACGTGCACGGCCATCACGGCGATCCAGCAGATGAAGCTGGCTTTGTGCAGCAGGAGCACCGGAAGCGGACCGGTGTCGGGGCCGAGCAGGGCAAGTGCCACTCCCGAGCCGAGGACGGCGACGCTCGTGGCGACGACCAGGGGGCCGAGCACGCGCAACAGCGGTGCCGGCGGCCCGTGGCGGCGGTACGCGGGCGCTCCCGTGTAGTAGCGGTAGAACCGGTAGCCGGTCGAGCCGATCTTCAGGCAGACCGGGCCGGTCAGCAGCAGCCCGATGAAGAAGTGCAGGGTGAGGAGTTGCCCGAGGAAGAGGATGGTGACGCCCTCGACGGCGAACAGAACCAGCAGCACCGCCCCGGTCACTGCGGTCAGCCGCTCGTTTCCCGCCGGCCCCCCGGACATCGTGCCGGGCCACTCGGGCTTGCCGTCCACCAGAGCCCTGCCGTCGCTCACGGTCACTCGTCCGTCCTCCTGGTGATCAGGCCCCGCGCAGCCCGGATGGCAGTGCTGACGCAACTCCCTCGCGGTGCGCTGGAGCGGGCAGAAGCATGTCTGACGTGGGGTCAAGAACTCGTTCATGTCCGCTGGGGCGACTGCCGGTCCGGTGCGCGATGCTGCGCCCGGTCCAGGCGAAGTGCCAGTGCCGGGCATGCGGCCACCGCGCGCCGAGCGTGCCCGAGGGCTTGACCCGTAAGGGGGGCTGATCCCACGATCGGGTAGCCCCACTCGTCCAACTCGACGAGTTCCGGTAGGAGTTCGGCGCACAGGCCGTAGCCGTCGCATGCGATGCGGTCGATCCCGAGGGAGTGTGTGCCTGACATGCCGTTTACCTCCATTCCCGCTCGTCGGGTACCACTGTGTCCGGAACCGGCAGAACGGGCTCGTGGCCTGCCGCGGCGCACGGGCCGAGGCTCAGATGGTGCCGTGCGTCGTGGGCGAAGACGCGCAGGGCGGTCGCCGCGAAGCGTGACGCGCCGTCGGGGTGCCGGCAGGCGCCGCGCCCGGCGAGCAGTCCCACCCGGCCCTCCAGCCGCTCCCTCAGCCGAGGGTCGGGACTGCCCCAGGCGAGATCCGCGAAGTCCGCGGCCACGGCCGGCAGTCCGAGTCGGCACGGTCCGCACTGCCGTGCACTCTGCGCCGCGAGATATCCGAGCACCCTGGCCGCCTCGGCCAGACCGCAGGCACGGGCGGGAAGCGCCACGAACACTCCGGCACCGGGTCCCGCACCGAGTGACGCCAGCTCCTGCTTGGCGAACGGGACTCCCAGGGCCTGGTCCACCGGCAACCAACTACCGAAGAAGCCGCCCAGCAGGATGGATCCGAGCGGCTCCGAGGCTCCCCCCGCGACGTCCAGTACCTCACCGATCGGTCGGCCCATCGGCACTTCGTAGACGCCCGGCGTGCGCAGGGCGCCGGAGAGGGTCACGAGCGTGGTGCCCGCGGCGTCGGGGCGCCCGGCACTCCGGAACCAGCCGTGACCGTAGCGTGCGATCAGTGCGAGGTGGGCGAGGGTCTCGACGTTGTCGATCAGTGTGGGGCGCCGGCCGACGCCCTTCTCGAAGGGGCGCGGCGGGGTCGCCAGCGGGCGGGCGTCACCGCCGTTCAGCCAGCGCACCAGCGACGTCTCCTCGCTGGAGACGTAGTGGTGGGGCAGTTCGTGCACCATCACCGGCACCGTGTCGAGGCCCCGCCTCTGGCGTTCCTCGACTGCTTCGCGCAGAGCCCGTGCCTGATCCTGCCTGGAGCGCGGTAGGCACAGGTGCGCCACGTCGGCGCCCACCGCGGCGGCGGCCAGTGCGGCGCCGTCCAGCACCAGGTGCGGGGCGAGGTCCAGCAGCGTCTCGTCCTTCCGGCTGGCCGGTTCGCTCTCCATGCCGTTGGCGACCACCACGGCGGTGCCCTTGCCGCCGGCGACCGTGCGCAGTTTGCGGCCGGTGGGGAAGGCCGCGCCGCCCCTGCCGGTCAGTCCCGCGTCCTCCACTGCGCGCACCAGTCGGTCGACCGCGTCGGCGGAGCGGGGAGACGGTGGTGGACCGTACCGGCCGAGGTGCTCGTTCAGGTCGGCCGCGCCACCGGTGGCGTACCAGCCGTGCAGCAGCCGGGAGCCGTACGGGCCCATCATGCCGTCACGCCCGTCGCCGGTCACCAGGGGTGGCTGTCCGTCCGTCATTGCGTCTGTCATTCGGACCCTCCGGCGTCATCGGTCGGCGCGGGCGCCGGGTATACGGCGCCCGTGGCTGCTGGCGCGGGGCCTCTCGCGCGGTGCGCCCAACCCGGCTGCAGCGGCCCGGAACTCAGGAACGCGGTCAGCACCACGGGAACCGCCGCTGCGGTGACCCCCGTCCAGAGCCGCATCGCGACCCGGCCCGGGCCCGCCCGGTACAGCCGCCACCAGACGGCGGCGACGACGAGGGCGACGCATGCGGCGTACAAGGCGAGTTGCAGCGTGAGCCGGGTGTCGGTGCCGGTCCCCGCGGCGTGGAAGAGCGCGACCGGCCAGGCCGCGTAGGCCAGCCAGTGCACGGTCTTCCACCGCCGCTGCCCCATGCGCAGCCGTATCGCACTGGTGGCCGCGACCGCGAGCAGCAGGTCGAACGCGACCGTGCCCAGTCCCAGCCAGAGCGGCCGGTACGAGGCGGTGAACGGCACCACCGTCACCAGCCAGCCCAGGTGGACGAAGGTGTCGAGGATCGCGGTGACGATGTGCACGGCCAGGAAGGCCAGGGTCAGCACCGCCAGGTTGCGGTGCAGCGCGCTCACCTCGAAGCGGGCGAGCCGCCGCGGTGTGTACCGGCCGCCCACGGCGATACCGAGCGCGACGGTCGCGGTGAGCAGCACCAGGGCGACGGTGCCGCCGGCCCGGGTCGCGTACCACAGCGGGCTGGGGCCGGCGGCGAGTGGGACGATTCCGGTCATCGGGCGCCTCCCGCAGTGTCCTCGGGCCAGCCGCAGACTCGCTCGACGGTCCCGTCCACGCGTACCAGCCGCGCGGGCAGCCCCACCCGGCGCAGCCGGCCCAAGGCGCGTTCACCGAGGACGACCGCCTCGGTGCTGGCGATGTTGGCGGCCACGCAACTGACGGCGGCAACGCTGACGGTCCGCCAGACCGGGGCGGGTACGTCGCCAGTGGCGGGATCGACGATGTGATGCAGCCGGCGACCCCCTCGGCGCCAGGTTCGCACCGTGGTGCCGGAGGTGGCGAGGCCGCCCCCGGTGACGCTCACCGTGGGCCGGCCTCCGGCGCCGGGCGCCGCGTGATCGTCGGCGAGGGCGACGCGCCAGCCTCCCGGTGGCGCCTGGCCCGCGACGGAGAGGTCACCGCCAAGGTTGACCAGGACGCCGCAGCCCGCCACCTCGGTGGCGCGGTGGGCGGCCCGGTCCGCGGCGAGGGCCTTGGCGGTCGCGCCGAGGTCGAGCGCGATGCCCGGCGGCATCCGCAGCCGCCGGGCGGCGCTGTCCCATTCCACCGCCCGCCAGCCCGCGGTCGCTCCCGCAAGGCGTACGGGGCCCACGTCCTGCGGTCGCAGCGCGGCGAACGTGACGTCGTAGCCGAGCGCGTTCACGGCGGTTCCGACGGTGGGGTCCACGACGCCGTCGGTCACCTCCGCCGCAAGCAGCGCCACGTCCAGTGCCTCGGCGAACAGGGCGCTCACGTGACGGGGGGCACCCGCCGCGGCATTGGCGCGCGAGAGTTCCGAGTCGCGCCGGAAGCGGCTGCACGCCGCGTCGACGGCGGAGAGTTCGGCCTCGAGCACCTGCCGTGCCGCGTCCATCCCGTCCGGGTCGGCGACGAGAAGCGAGGCGGTGGTACCCAGCGCAGGGAAGGAGAGCGATGCCGGACGTGTGGCGGCGGTCATGACGCACCCGACGTGGTGTGCGACGGTTGTGGAGCCGGTGCCGGGGGCTTCGTCGTGATATGCGCGGATGCGGGGGCGGACGGACCGGTGGCGGACGGCAGGACGGGCGCCGTCCGCTGCTTCGGCACGGTCGTATGCGGGGCCGGGCGGGAGGCCGAGGTGGCGGTCCCGGACGGGTCCGCCGAGTGCGACGGAGTCCGCGGGGTGGTAGGAGTGCTCGACGTGGGGGCGGATGCGGGCGTCGACGGCCGGGAGGTGCTCCCGGGCGCGGACGAGGACTTCCCGGGCAGAGCCCGGGCGTACCCCGTGGCGAGCACCACGGAGCCGGCCGCGGCCGCGGCGGCCACCCAGCGGGTGGTGCTTCCGACCCGGCGCAGGCCGCGCTCCCGGCGACGCACGGCACCGGCCGATGTGGGGTGGTCGGGGTGGGACATGGTTCCTCCTCGGCCGTCGATGTGCCGTCGTGAAGCGCTCGACACCTTGCGGCCACGCCTGTGGGTATCCATCCACCAGCCTGCGCGGGCACCTGTCGGGAACCGGTTCAGGAATCCTTCAGAACCCGCAAAGATCAGCAAACATGCTGGTCGGGACGGTGATGCGAGGTGTCCCGGAGAGGTCGGCGGGTGTTCGGAGTTGTCCTGGGGCGGCTCAGGCGTCGATGGTCCGCGTAGCGCCGGACTCGGACTGGCTGCTGCGGTCGCGTCAGCGCCGGGACGCGGGCAGCGACAGCACCACGGTCACACCGCCGCCAGGCGAGTCCAGCAGGTCGGCGGTGCCGCCGTTGGCGGTGACCAGTCGGTGGACGATGGCCAGGCCCAGCCCGGTACCGCTCGCCTCGGGGTTGCCGAATCTGCGGAACGCGCTTTCCCGCGCGGCCCGGGTCATCCCGGGGCCGTTGTCGACGACCCGCAGCTGAACCGACCCGTTGTGCCGCTTACCGGTGATCAGCACCCGGCCGCCCTCCTGGACCGCGTCGAGGGCGTTGGCGATCAGGTTGTCGAGCACCTGCTCGAGATCTCCCTCGCCGAGGAAGGCGGTGAGCCCGGGGCGGCAGTCGGCGGTGAGCCGGACCCGGCCCGCGTCGGCGACGGGCTCCCAGGCGGCAACGCGTTCGGCCACGACGCGGTCCACCCGGACCGGCACCGGTCGCGGCACCGCGTGCTCGGCGCGAGCCACCGCCAGCATGCCGTCCACCAGCCGGGACAGCCGGGCGATCTCGCCCTGCGCGTCGGCCAGTTCCGCCGCGGTGTCCCCTTCGGCGTCGGCGGCGAGCAGGTCGAGCCGCAGCCGGAGGGCCGCCAGCGGGGTGCGCAGCTGGTGCGACACATCGGCGACCACGGCCCGGTGACCGTGCACCAGGGCCTCGGTGCGCCCGGCCATCGTGTTGAACGTCGCCGCGAGGCGCCGCACCTCCTGCGGCCCTGCCCCGGCCGGCGCCCGCGCGTCCAGCGCCCCCTCGCCCAGCCGCTGCGCCGCCTCGTCCAGCACCCGCAGCGGACGACCGACCCAGCGGGCCAGCAGCACCGACATCAGCACGGCGGCACCCAGGCCACCGACTCCGATCAACGCGAGCCAGCCCCACATCGCCAGAATCCGGTCGTGCAGCGGATCGGCGGACCGGCTCAGGACGGCGACCCCGACGGGGTGCGAGGTGTCACCGATCGGTACGGCGGTGGTCAGCCACTGATCGTCCTGGCGCACCCGGCTGTCGGGGTGGGCGAGCACGGAGAAGACCAGCCCCTTGGAGTCGTCCCCGGCCACGTCGGAACACGCGGTCGACAGCACGACATGGCCCGCACTGTCGTAGACGGTCGCGCAGTCGCCCCTCTTGTGGGCCTCCTCGACCAGGCTTGGTGCCACCGCATCCGTCTTGTGATCGGACAGGTACTCCTCGGCAGCGGAGGCGATCGACCTCGTCTTCGCGGCCGCTTCCTCCCGGAACGAGGTCTGCTCGCGCTGGGTCATGAGCAGCCCGAGCGGTACCACCGCCAGCACCAGTACCGCGGTGATCAGGGCGAGGACACTGAGCGCGATGCGGCGGGTCACGGCGCGTCAGCCGACTTCGCCAAGGCGGAAGCCGCGCCCGTAGACGGTCTCGACCAGTCCGGGCACGCCCAGCTTGCGGCGCAACGCGGCCATATGGACGTCCAGCACCTTCGTGGGCCCGTACCAGTGGGCGTCCCAGGCGCGCTCAAGGATCTCCTGACGCGTCACGACCCGACCCGGATCGGCGGCGAGGCACTGGAGGATGTCGAACTCCTTGGGCGTCAGCGCGACGTCCTCGCCGCCGACCGTCACCTTGCGGGTGCGTGGGTCGACGACGAGCGGGCCGTGGGTCAGCAGTTCGGGCCCGGCAGGGCGGATGCGGCGCAGTACGGCCCTGATGCGTGCCAGCAGCTCCGCCAGGCCGAAGGGCTTGACCAGGTAGTCGTCGGCGCCTTCGTCGAGGGCGGCGACCCGGTCGCCCTCCTCGCCGCGGGCGGTCACCACGATGATCGCCATGTCGGACTGGCGCCGCAGCACGCGGCAGGCCTCGATGCCGTCCATGTCCGGCAGACCGAGGTCGAGCAGGACCACATCGGGCGGCGGTACGTGGGTGAGCGCACCGCGTCCGGAGCCGACGCTGCTCGCCCGGTATCCGGCTCGGTCCAGGCCGCGTACCAGCGACCTGGCGAGCCCTGGATCGTCCTCGACGACCAGCACCGTGAGCGCGTCGGGATCCGCCCTGGGCCCGGTTTTCTGTTCCACGGCACCAAGCCTAGGACGACGTGGACGAGTCTCCGGGCCGGCGGATGGGCAAGGCACGCGCAGGAGCCGCTGCCGCATCGCATCCGCCTGGCTTTGCCACATCTGAAGCTTTCCTGAACGGCTCTCCGATGTGGCGCGACGCAAGCTGATGACATGGCGTACGCGAGCCGGAGGATCGCCTCGCGGCGCTGTCTTCGCCCGAAGGAGGCCGGCCCATGTCCATGCCTGGACCCACACACGACTCCGACCCGGTGCGGCGGCGCGAACGCGGACTTCGGCGTGTGGGCACCACGACCCGCCGGACCGCCACCGCTGCGACGGCCGTAGCCCTTCTGCTCGGGGTTGGTTACGCCCACATGCTGCCGAGCAACCCGGGACCGGTGTCCGATGCGGTTGGGCACTCTTCCCGCAGGCTCCCGCAGCCCCGGGCCAGCGCTCCCGCCTCCACCACACAGCCGGCGCAGACGACGACCGGAGCGTCCTGACCCCCGGTTCCCACCGTCGGCGTGCGGGCATCGCGGTGTGTCAGGGGGGCCGGGGCGTGCCCTGCACCCCTCACACCGCGCATGCAACGGTCGCCGGTTGTGAGGAGCCACGCCGATGCCGGCCCGCATGTCCTACGCCACGACCCGTCCTGCCATCGCTGCCGCCCCGTCCGTGACGGGGCGGCACCCGGGCTCGCACTGCCAGTGGCCTCGGGACTACAGGCGAGCAAACCCCCCTGACCTGCCCTTTTCGCCTTCGCGTCGAAGGCTGCCCCGGTCCACCGTCTTCTGAAGGCGATCGACAGGAGATGCAGTCAGTAATCAGGTCGGCGTAGCGGCTTCGGCCGGGAGCTACTGAGGCGAGAGACCACGGCCTGACGTCATGCGGATGCGGGCGGGGTGGGGCCGTATCAGTGCCCGAGGCGCGCCGAGAGGGTCTTCGCCGCCTCGCTCACCGCGGCGCCGAAGAAGGACTCGGATTCGTCAGTCAATCGGGTCATCGGGATGTTGACACTGAGGCTCGCGATCGGCTCTTTGGTTGCACCCCTGATGGCCGCTGCGACTGAGCCGACGTCGGACCGCCACTCGCCCCTGTTGGTCGCATAGCCCTGTGCTCGTATCCGCTCCAGCTCGGCGAGCATCCGGTCGGGGTCGGTGATGGTCGTGTCGGTGTAGCGCGGAAGCCCCTCGGCGAGCAGTCGGCCGATCACCTCGGCAGGGCTGTGCGCGAGTACCGCCTTGCCGTTGGCGGATGCGTGGAGGGGCAGGGAATGTCCCAGGGACATGCTGGTGCGCACGGGCTTGGACGTCTCCAGCCGCTCGATGAGCACCATCTTGTTCCCTTCCTGAACGGTCAGGTGAATCGTCTCGTCGGTGCGCCGGCGCAGTTCTTCCATCAGCGGTACGGCCGCGTCGCGCAGACCGAGGTCGCCGCTGGCGTGCCGGCCCACGTCCAGCGCTTTCGTGGTCACGACCCAGCGGGTGACCTCGCCTCCTGCGGGACGGATCCACCCCGCCTCGCCCAGCGTGCGCAGTGCACGCTGGACGGAACTCTTGGGCATGCCCAGAACGCGTGACAGCTCGCCGACGCCGATCGGCTGCCGCGTTGCGACCTCTTCAAGGACTCGCAAAGCGTTGAGAACGTTCTGCATCTCCATTGACTCCCTGATCGCTCGTCCCTAACCTCCCCGTACCTTTTTACGGAACGGTGTGCCGTATTACGGCACAGAAGTTGGAGTGATCACAAGTGACGACGCATACTGGGCGGCATTTTTTGCAGATCCCTGGCCCGACCAGCGTCCCCGACCGGGTACTGCAGGCCATCGCGCGACCGACCATCGACCACCGGGGGCCGGAGTTCGCCGAGTTGGGACTGGACGTCCTGGAACGAGTCAAGCCGGTGTTCGGCACCAGCGGTCCCGTCGTCATCTATCCCTCCTCGGGGACCGGGGCGTGGGAAGCGGCGCTGGTCAACACGCTGAGCCCCGGCGACCGTGTGCTGGCGTTCGAGACCGGCCACTTCGCCACCCTGTGGCGCGGCATGGCCGAAGGCCTCGGGCTGGAAGTGGACTTCGTTCCGGGCGACTGGCGGCGCGGCGTGGACCCGCAGGTCGTCGCCGAGCGGCTGGCCGCCGACAAGGCCCACTCCATCGCGGCGGTGATGGTCGTCCACAACGAGACTTCCACCGGCGTCACCAGCCGTGTACCGGAGATCCGAGCGGCCATCGACGAGGCGGGCCATCCCGCTCTGCTCCTGGTCGACACGATCTCCTCGCTGGGATCGATCGACTACCGGCACGAGGAGTGGGGTGTCGACGTCACCATCAGCTGCTCGCAGAAGGGCTTGATGCTGCCCCCGGGGCTCGGCTTCAACGCGGTCAGCGAGAAGGCGCTCGCCGCCGCCGGGCGGGCGCGGTTGCCGCGGTCCTATTGGGACTGGACACCCATTCTCGAGGCCAACCAGCACGGCTACTGGCCCTATACCCCCGCCACCAACATGCTGTACGGGCTGCGCGAGGCCCTGATCATGCTCGAAGAGGAGGGCCTGCCCAACGTGTTCGCACGGCATGACCGTCATGCGGAGGCCACCCGGGCCGCCGTCCAGGGCTGGGGCCTGGAGGTGCTGTGCGCCGACGAGCGGGAGTACTCCAGTGTCCTGACCGCGGTACTGCTGGGCGAGGAGCACGACGCCGATAAGGTCCGTCACATCATCCTGGACCGCTTCGACATGTCCCTGGGCACCGGCCTGAGCAAGCTCGCGGGACGGGTCTTCCGGATCGGCCACCTCGGTCACTTCAACGACCTGACCCTGGCCGGAACGCTCGCCGGCGTTCAGATGGGGCTCGAACTGGCAGGTGTGGACATCAACCCGGCCGGCCTGAGTGCCGCACTGGAGCTGCTGCGCGCCGAGTGAACAGCGCAGTGCAACACCGGTAAGGAGGAAACGAGCAGTGACCACGGCCAGGAGTTCAGGGCCCGTCGGCGAACACGTCATCACGCAGGACCTGATACGCAAGCTTGGGCGGGAACTCGACGGCGAGGTCGCCTTCGACGACTACACCAGGCACCTGTTCGCGCGCGACGCGAGCATGTACTCGATAACTCCGATGGGCGTGGTGTTCCCCCGCCACGCCGGGGATGTGGCGGCCACGGTCGCGGCGGCCGCCGAACACGGAGTGCCCGTCGTCCCGCGCGGGGCCGGCACCAGCCTCGCCGGCCAGACCATCGGGCCGGGCCTCGTGCTGGACCTGTCCCGGCACATGAACCGCATACTTCAGATAGACCCCGACAACCGTACGGCCCACGTCGAGGTGGGCGTGGTGCAGGACCAGCTCAACCGGGCCGCCGCCCCGCAGGGGCTGATGTTCGGCCCCGACACCTCGACCAGCAACCGCGCCACGATCGGCGGCATGATCGGAAACAACTCGGCGGGCAGCGGGTCGGTCCGCTACGGGATGACCATCGATCACGTACGAGAGCTGGACGTGGTGCTCAGCGACGCCAGCCTCGCCCACCTGGCACCAGTGAACGAAACAGAGCGGGCACGCCGGGCACAGGCAGCCACCCTCGAGGGCGATCTCTACCGGCGGCTGCCCGAGATCCTGAACCAGAACGCCTCCTCCATCGCCGAGGGATTCCCCACGTTCTGGCGGCGCGCCGGCGGCTACCGGCTGGACCGGCTCGCCGGGGACGAACCGTTCGACCTGGCCAAGTTCGTCGTGGGCTCCGAGGGCACGCTTGTGGTCGCCACCCAGGCCCTGGTCGACCTCGTGCCCAAGCCGCTTCATACGGTGATCGCCGTCGGTCACTTCACGTCCACGCCCGCCGCCATCGCGGCCACCGAAGATGCGCTGGCCTGCGATCCGGCCGCTGTGGAGCTGATGGACCGTACGATCCTGGAACTGTCCCGGCAGAAGATCGAATACGCCTCGCTGGGCACCATCCTGGAAGGCGACCCCCAGGCGCTGCTCTTCGTGACCTTCACCGGGGACGACGAGCGCGGGCTTCACGGACAGCTGAAGCGGTTGACCGCGCTGTGGCAGCGCCACGGCCACGGCTATCACACGCTGCAGGCCGTCACCGCCGACCAGCAGGCAGCCCTGCTCAAAGTGCGCAAATCAAGCCTCGGTCTGCTGATGGCCGCAAGCGTCGGCTCACGCCGTCCGCTGGCCTTCATCGAGGACACCGCGGTCGATCCCGCGCACCTCGCCGAGTACACCCGGCGCTTCAAGGCGATCCTGGACCGATACGACCTGACGGCCGGGTTCTACGGGCACTGCTCGGTCGGCTGCCTGCACATCCGCCCCTTCCTCGATCTGACCGATCCGGCCCAGGTGCTCACGATGCGCTCGGTCGCGGAGGAGATCAAGGACCTGGTCAGGGAGTACGGCGGCGTCAACTCCAGCGAGCACGGCGACGGGCTGGCCAGGAGCGAGTTCAACCGGGAACTCTTCGGCGACGAACTCTATGAGGCCATGCGCCAGGTGAAAGGCGTATTCGATCCGCACAACCGGATGAACCCGGGCAAGATCGTGGACGCCCCGTCGATGACGGACAACCTGCGGGACGCGGCACTGCCACCGGCCACCCCGGTGCGGACGCGGCTGTCCTTCGAGGTGGTCGGTGGCATGCGCGGCGCGGCGGACCGGTGCATGAACATCGGGCTCTGCCGTAAGAGCGCCACCGGCACCATGTGCCCCTCGTACATGGCGACACTCCAGGAAGAGCACTCCACCCGCGGCCGGGCGAACGCGCTCGTCAACGCCCTGTCACAGCCCGATCCCCGGGCAGCTCTCGGCGACGACCGGCTGCACGACATCATGGACCTGTGCCTGGGATGCAAGGCGTGCAAGAGCGAATGCCCACTCGGCGTGGACATGGCCGCGCTCAAGACCGAAACGCTGTCACACCACCACGACCTGCACGGCACACCGCTACGATCCAGGATCTTCGGTACGATCCGTTCGCTGAACCGCCTTGGCTCGGCGACCGCACCGCTGTCCAACCTGCCCGGGCGCATCCCATCGGTGCGCCGGCTGATGGACCGGCTCATCGGCATCACCCCCGCCAGGCCGCTACCGACGTTCGTGCGGGCCAACCTGCTGCGCTGGTTCAGCCGCCGCACGCCCACGGCACACCCCGCCACCCAGGGAACGGTCGTCTTCCTCGCGGACTCCTTCACCACCTTCACCGAGCCGGACATCGGCCGGGCGGCGATCGAACTGCTGGAACTGGCAGGATGGCAGGTCCACCTGGAGGCCGGCGGCTGCTGTGGCAGGTCCAGTCTGTCCAAAGGGCTCATCGATGACGCCAAGCACAAGGCGCGCGCACTCGCCCAGGTGCTCACCGCTCGCGGGGAACCGCACTCGCCGATCGTGGGGTGCGAACCGTCCTGCCTGATGACTCTGCGCGACGAGCACCTGGCGCTGCTGCCCGACGACGCGGCGGTCAAGGACGTCGCCGGCCGGGTGAAGCAGGTGGAAGAGCTGCTGACCGAAGCCATCGACGACGGACGGCTACGGCTGCGTGCGGACTCCTGGCTCGCCGGGCGCAGGCTGCTCTACCACGGCCACTGCCATCAGAAGGCCGAGGTCGGGACCGCCGCGACCATCGCGCTCCTCAAGCGGATCCCCGGTGTGACGGTCGACGAACTCGACGCCGGATGCTGCGGCATGGCCGGATCCTTCGGATACGAATCCGAGCACTACCACCTGTCGATGACCGTCGGCAACGACCGCCTCTTCCCAGCCATCAAAGCGGCTTCCCCCGACACCGTCGTCGTAGCGACCGGTGTGTCCTGCCGGCAGCAGATCTCCCACGGCGGCGGACGCCGCGCCCTCCACCCTGTGGAACTCGTCCGCTCCGCGCTCCACACCACCTGACAGACCGGGCGATCCCGGCTGAATTCCTCCCCCAAGGCGGGGCTCACACGATGCTCAGCACCGCCGCCGGGGCCCGCACATCCGTATGACGTGTCACTGCCCGCCCGGCCTCGGCCGCGCCTGTGCGAAGACCGCCGAGCGGTAGGCACATCAAGAAGGGAGACGACGCAGCACGCCCCACGAGTCTCGCGTGCAGTCAGTGCGCTGAGACATCCGGCAGTTTGCACCTACAAGGAGGTAGGTCGTTGGCAACGCCGACATCCCTTTTGCGGCATCGATCCCATATGAAGCGATGGACCAGAATTCTGCCCGTCATCGTCTTCGTATACATCATCTGCTACATAGACCGAACGAACATCAGCTTCGCCTTGCCCCACCTCGAGGTGGACATGCACCTCACCGGGGCCCAGGAGGGCTTCGCGAGCGGCGTCTTCTTCTGGGGTTACCTGTTGCTGCAGGTCCCCGGCGGATACATGGCCGAGCGGTGGAGCGCGAAACGGTGGATCGCGATCCTGATGGTGCTGTGGAGCGCGGCCGCGGTGGCTTCAGGGCTGACTCACAACTACACCGAACTCGTACTCACCCGCTTCCTGCTCGGGGTGGCCGAGGGCGGCGTGCAGCCCGCGCTGATGTCCACCATCCGGTCGTGGTTCCCGTTCGCCGAACGCAGCCGGGCATACGTGATCTTCAAGTTGTACACACCGATCGCGGCGATCGTCGCCGCCCCGTTCTCCGGCATCATCCTGACGTACGCGGACTGGCGCTGGATGTTCATCATCCAGGGCGGCGCCCCACTCGTACTCGGGCTTGTCGCATGGCTCGTCATCATCCGCGACACCCCGGCGAAAGCCGAGTGGCTCTCGGCCACCGAGCGGGACCACATCGAGAAGTCCCGCACTGCGGAGGGCGAACCGCTCAAGAACCAGGGGTCATTCAAGGCGGCGTTCAGCAGCCCCATCGTGTGGCTGTTCGCCCTCATCTACACGCTGACCCAACTGGGTCTGCTCGGGCTCTCGATGTGGTTGCCGAGCGTGCTCAAAACGGCCTTCCACACCGACATGAAAGTCGGTGTGGTCGCGATGCTGCCCCAGATCGCAGCCGGCGCGGCGATCATTTTCATCGGCAGGTCCGCGGACCGCCGCGGCAGGCACGTCACCCACATGGTCGCGGTCCTCGGCGTGGGAGCCGTGGTCCTGGCCGGGGCGGGTCTGATCTCGGCACAGCAGAAGTGGCTCGTGCTGGGAGCGATGATCCTGGGCACCGCGGCGTCGATCGCCTGGTACGGACCGTTCTGGGCCACCGTCACCAAGCTCACGCCGGTGGCGGCCGCGGGTGCGGGGATCGGCATCATCAACGGGGTCGGCAACCTCGGTGGATTCTTCGGACCCTACATCGGGGGATGGCTCAAGGACGTCAGCGGGGGATACGCCCTTACTCAGGTGTTCTTCGGCGCGGTCTTCGCGGTGGCGGCGCTGCTCGTCCTGACGCTGCGGAAGAAGCTGCGTAAGGCGACGAGTGTCCCGCCCATCGGTACCGAAACGGAGGGAGCGGAGGGATCACCCACTGTCAGGCCTGCCTGACAGTTCCCTTCCCGCCCGGCCCCTGGGGGGCGGGGCGGCCGAACGCCGCCCCCCCGGCACACAGGCCCGACAGGTGCGGGAGCCGGCTTCGACAACTTTCAGGACAGGAACGGTCCACAGGGGCCGACAAGGGAGATGCGCGGTGCGGTTGGTCAGGTATCGCCAGGCAGAGCACACCGGACGTGGTGCGCTGATCGGCGAGTACATTCACGAGATGGGCGACAGCTCGCTCGGCAGCTCACGGCCTGGCCCCAGGATCGCCTCGCTCGACGAGGTGGAGCTCCTCGCGCCCTGCGACCCGCGGGTCATTGTCTGTGCGGGAAGCAACTACGCAGGACAGATAGCGGAGAAGCAGCGGCCGTGGCCGACCCAGCCGCCGCTGTTCCTCAAAGCCCCCAATGCCGTGGTCGGCCCCGGTGCGGCGGTGGTCCACCCGGCCGGACTGCGCAGGCTGGAGTACGAGGGAGAACTCGCCGTCGTGATCGGCCGCACCGCCCGCGACGTTCCCGCGGCGTCGTTCGCCGACTACGTACTCGGCTACACCTGTGCCAACGACATCACCGCGGACGACTGGCGCGCCGACGGGCAGTGGACCAGAGCCAAGAGCGCGGACACCTTCTGCCCGCTCGGGCCATGGATCGAGACGGACGTGGCCGACCCTGGAGCGCTGCGGCTGGACACCCTCGTCAACGGTCGTACGGTCCAGGACGGCTCCACCGCCGACATGGTCTTCGGCGTGGGTGAACTGCTGGCCTTCGTCACCCGCTGGATCACCCTGCAGCCAGGTGACGTACTGCTCACGGGCAGCCCCGCCGGCGTGGGCCCGCTGGTCCCGGGGGACCGGGTCGAAGTCCGGATCGAAGGCGTGGGAACACTGTCCAATCCGGTGGTCGGCACGGAGCCGCTCGGCGCGCCGGGCACGACGTGAGCGTTTGACCCCGCCCCGGCCGCACCCGTGGTGCATTGTTCAGGTTGACCGAGCGCTGCGCGTCCGGCCGGTGGCACTGGACGAGCCCGGCGACGGTCGACCGAGGTCGCTGGTGCGGGCGTCCCGCCGGAGGTCGACGCCGCCGTCGGTGGAGTACTTGTCGATCTCGCCCGGTCCATCACTGGAGAGGTCGGGATTCTCCAGCGCGGCGACGTTTTGCAGTGCCTGCTCAAGCCGGAGGCCGGGGCCGCGATGGTGCGCAGGCACTGCAGTGCGGGTGCCGATACGTCATCCGGCATGGGCGCGCGGCACGTTGGTACTCGTGGAGGGTACCGCCGAGTCGGTCTCGTCGGCGTACCTCCAGGTGTCTCGCCGTGGTTCGTTGATCCGTTGGGGGAGTGGGCGGAGCGGCCCGACTTGCTTCAGGTCTCGCTTGGCCGGTGCTCGTTGTAGCGGGTCTCGAACTCGCGGAGCGCGTGGAGCAGGTGGCTCTGGTCACAGATCGTGGTGCGGTCGACGTGTTCGCGTGGGCAGGGCCGTATCCAGCGCTCCGTGATGGAGTTCATGCGCGGTGTCTGGATGCCGGTGGTGACGACTTTCAGTCTGGCGTCGGCAGGGCGTTGAAGCCGGCCGGACCGGTACACGTCATGGCCGGGGGAACGCCCGGCGCGGTTGCAGGCCGGCTCGTCACGAGGGCGGCAACTCCCCGCGCTGTCACATTCATTGACGAGTGCATGGCCACTCTGTAGCTTCCTTTCAGTTCAGCTTGCAGTTTTTACATCGAATCATGGGCAATCTCGCAAGATCGACATCGAGATTTTCGCGCAGTCGCCAGCTAGCCGAGTTCGTCACCCCTCGCATCCGTACCCCCACCTCTCCAAGGAGCCGAGGACGAGGATGAGAACCACCGGAAGATCCCCCGCGCTGCCCGCGTCAGGCCGGCAGCGAACCGCCGTCGTCGCGGTGCTCAGCATGCTGGCAGCACTGCTGGCGGTGCTGCAGGCCGTACCCGCCCACGCCGCCGGGACCGACCTGGCGGCCGGCAAGACCATGAGCGCCAGCAGCTACAACCAGACCTACACACCGGCCAACGCCAACGACGGTGACCAAGCCACCTACTGGGAGAGCGCCAACAACGCCTTCCCGCAGTGGCTCCAGGTCGACCTGGGCTCGACCACCAGCGTCAACCAGCTCGTGCTCCAGGTGCCGGTGAACAACTGGCCCACCCGCAGCCAGACTCTGTCGGTCCAGGGCAGCACCGACGGCAGCAACTTCACCACCATCGTGGCGTCCGCCTCGTACACGTTCGATCCGTCCACCAACAGCACGGTCACCATCAACTTCGCGGCGACCGGTACCCGTTACCTGCGGACGCTGGTCACGGCCAACACCGGATGGCCGGCGGCCCAGATCTCCGGGTTCCAGGTGTACGGGCCGAGCACCGCCGACACCACGCCCCCCACCGCGCCCGGCACCCTGCGCTACACCCAGCCGCAGGCCGGTCAGATCGCCCTGTCGTGGGGAGCGTCGACCGACAACGTCGGCGTCACCGCCTACGACGTCTACCGCAACGGCGCGCTGGCCGTCAGCGTCGGCGGCACCACCTTGACCTGGACCGACTCCCAGCCGGGCACGGCGACGGTGTCGTACTACGTCAAGGCGCGCGACGCCGCCGGCAACGTCTCGCCCGCCGGCAACACCGTCACCCGCACCGGCACCGGCGGCAGCGGCACCAACCTGGCGCTGCACAAGCCGATCACCGGTAGCCCGTACACGTACACCTACGCCCCGGCGAACGCGAACGACGGCGATCTCACCACGTACTTCGAGGGCTCCTCGTACCCGAGCCGGCTCACCGTGCAGCTCGGCGCGAACGCCGACGTCACCTCCGTCGTGGTGAAGCTGAACCCGGCCTCGGCCTGGTCCACCCGCACCCAGACCATCCAGGTACTCGGCCGTGAGCAGAGCGCGACGGACTTCACCAGCATCTCGGCCGCGCAGACGTACACCTTCGACCCCGGTACCAACAACACCGTCACCATCCCGGTGAGCGCCACGGTCGCGGACGTCGAGCTGAGCATCACCAGCAACAGCGGAGCCCCCGGCGGCCAGGTCGGCGAGCTCCAGGTGATCGGCACTCCGTCCCCGAACCCCGACCTGACGGTCTCCGCGTCCTCGTGGTCCCCGTCCGCCCCGGTGGAGACCGACTCGGTCACCGCGTCCGCCACGGTCGCCAACGTGGGCACCGCGGCCTCTCCGGCCTCCAACGTCAACTTCTACCTGGGCAGCACCAAGGTCGGCACCGCCCCCGTCGGCGCGCTGGCGGCCGGCGCCTCCGCCAGGGTGTCCGCGGTGATCGGCGCGCAGACGGCCGGTTCGTACCAACTCACCGCCAAGGTGGACGAGGCGAAGAGCTTCATCGAGCTGGGCTACGACAACAACGCCTACACCAACCCGGACAACCTCGTCGTCGCGCCGGTACAGAGCTCGGACCTGGTCGGAACCGTGGACTGGACCCCGAACAACCCGTCGGCGGGCAACAACGTCAAGTTCTCGGTGACGCTGAGGAACCAGGGCACGATCGCCTCGGGCAGCGGTTCCCACGGCGTCACGCTCACCCTGCTCGACAGCACCGGCAAGACGCTCACCACCCTCACCGGCTCCTACTCCGGCACGATTGCTGCCGGCGCCAGTGCTCCCTCCGTGAACCTGGGCAGTTGGACGGCCGTCAACGGCAAGTACACGGTGCACACCGTGGTCGCCGTCGACCCCAACGAGCTGTCGGTCAAGCAGGCCAACAACACCAGCGACACCTCGCTGTTCGTCGGCCGCGGCGCCAACATGCCCTATGACGTCTACCAGGGCGAGGACGGCCAGATCGGCGGCGGCGCCGCCGTGGTCGGCCCCAACCGCACCATCGGCGACCTGGCCGGTGAGGCGTCCGGGCGCAAGGCCGTCACCCTGAACACCACCGGCTCCTACGTCCAGTGGACCACCCGGGCCAGCACCAACACCCTGGTGACCCGCTTCTCCATCCCCGACGCCCCCGGCGGCGGTGGCGACACCGCCACCCTGAACCTCTATGTCGACGGCACCTTCCGGCAGACCATCACGCTGAACTCCAAGTTCGCCTGGCTGTACGGCGCGGAGACCGGACCGGGCAACAACCCCGGCGCCGGATCGCCGCGTCACATCTACGACGAGGCGCACGTGATGCTCGACCGGACCGTGCCCCAGGGCAGCGTCATCAAGCTGCAGAAGGACTCGTCCAACACCTCGCAGTACGCGATCGACTACATCAACACCGAGCAGGTCGCCCCGGTCGCCAACCCGGACCCGAACGCCTACCTCACCCCGGCCGGCTTCGGCCAGCAGGACGTGCAGAACGCGCTCGACACCGTTCGCCAGGACACCACGGGCAAGCTCGTCGGCGTCTACCTGCCCGCCGGGCAGTACCAGACCACCGGCAAGTTCAACGTCTATGGCAAAGCCGTCAAGGTGGTGGGCGCAGGACCCTGGTACACCCAGTTCAACTCGCCCACCACGTCGGAGAACTCGGACGTCGGCTGGTCGGTGCAGAGCAGCGCCAACGGCTCGACTTTCCAGGGCTTCGGCTGGTTCGGCAACTACACCTCCCGTATCGACGGGCCCGGCAAGGTCTTCGACCTGACCGACGTCTCCAACATCACCGTCGACGACGTCTGGATCGAGCACCAGGTGTGCGCCATCTGGGGCACCCACGTGAACGGGCTGAAGGCCACGAACATGCGGATCCGCGACACCTTCGCGGACGGCATCAACCTCACCAACGGCAGCCAGAACAACCTGGTGAGCAACGACGAGGCCCGATCGACAGGCGACGACAGCTTCGCGCTGTTCGCGGCCCAGGACCACAACTCCTCGGACCTGACCGACAACACTTTCCAGAACCTGACCGCGCTGACCCCGTGGCGGGCGGCCGGTGTCGCCGTCTACGGCGGTGAGAACAACACCCTGCAGAACCTGTACGTGGCCGACACGCTGACCTATGCGGGCATCACCATCAGCTCGCTGAACTTCGGCTATCCCTTCCAGGGATTCGGCACCCAGCCGACTACCGTCCAGAACGTCTCGCTGGTGCGCGACGGTGGTCACTTCTGGGGCGGCCAGGTGTTCCCCGCGATCTGGCTGTTCTCCGCGACCCAGCCGTTCCAGGGGATCCGGGTGAACGACACCGACATCGTCGACCCGACGTACGCCGGCATCATGTTCCAGACCGACTACGTGGGCGGCACGGCGCTCAATCCCGTCAAGGACACCGTCTTCACCAACACGTCCATCACCGGGGCACAGCAGAGCGGAGACGCCTACGACGCCAAGTCCGGCTATGGCATCTGGGCCAACCCGATGCCCGAATCGGGACAGGGCCCGGCCGTGGGCTCGGCGACGTTCAACCACCTGACCCAGAGCAACAACCACATCGACGTCTACAACCCGACCACGACCTTCACCATCAACGTCAATCCCTGACGGCAACGCGCCCGGGGGCCGGCCCACCAACCGCGTGGGCCGGCCCCCGTACCGTTGTATGCGGCTCCTCTTTCAACGCTCTAGAGAATATTTTCTTCATTTGATTGGCATCTTGCGATGCACTGTCATGCTCAGTACGGTCGGGGCGCCGATCCCCCACATTCCCTGAAGGAGCATCCAATGCGTGAGATCCCAAGGCCCTTACGGCGCACGGGGCTCGCCCCGCGCCTGGCTGTGGCCCTTGTCGCCGCGCTCGGCCTGGTGTGGATGTCCTTCGCGCCGGCCGGCGCCGCCTCCCGCACCGCGGCTGCCCCACCGGCGTCGGCCGCCGACGCGCCGGCCGCGAGCACACCGGCGGGCGCCACCACTCCGTTCACCACCTATGAGGCCGAGGCCGGCACCCTGGGCGGGGGCGCCGGCAGGGTGTCGCTGACCTCGGCGCCAACGACGCAGTACTCGAGCGCTGCACTCGAGGCGTCCGGGCACGCGTACGTCCACTTGGGCACCACCGGTCAGTCGGTGCAGTGGACGAACAACACGGGCCAACCCATCAGCTTCATCAACGTCCGGGCCAGCATTCCCGACTCCTCGTCGGGCGGCGGCACCACCGGCACGCTGAACCTGTACGTCAACGGCACCTTCCGGCAGGCGTTGAACCTCAACTCCAAGCAGACCTGGGTGTACGAGGGCAACAACAACTACAACACCAGCGACAACCAGAACCCGGCGGACGGCTCTCCGCGGGTGTTCTTCGACGAGTCGCACACGTTCGTCGTGGGCACGCCCATCGCCCCCGGCAGCACATTCTCGCTGCAGAAGGACTCCTCGAACAGTGCGTCGTTCTACGACGTCGACGCCATCGACGTGGAGAACCCGCCGGCACCGATCGCCCAACCCGCCAACTCGATCTCCATCACCAGTTGCGGCGCGGTGTCCGACGACAACCCGACCAACGGGTCCGCCGACCCCCAGTCGGTGGACAGCACCGCCGCCATCCAGAACTGCATCAACCAGGCGCAGTCCCAGGGCAAGGTCCTCTGGTTTCCGCCGGGCACCTTCTACGTGAAGGGCACCACCGGCCTGCGCGCGCGGGGCATCACCATCGCCGGGGCCGGGATGTGGTACACCACGATCTACCGTGACGTGCCGGTGCCCAACAGCACCCCCCTGGCGGCGCTGTTCTCCCTGACCTCGTGCACCGTACGGGACTTCCACATCGACGCCAACGCCGTCAGCCGCGGCACTGTCGGCGGCGACGGTGGCGCCATGGACACCACCGGCACCAACTGGGTGGCCGACGGCATCTGGACCCAGCACACCATGTCCGGCTTCTGGGCCTCGGGCACCGGCGGAAAGGTGCAGAACAGCCGCCTGACCTCGATCTGGGCCGACGGGATCAACCTGAACAACGTGTCGCTCGACGCGAACACCGGAAACGACCTGACCGCCACGAACAACTTCGTGCGCGGCACCGGTGACGACGCGATGGCGATCAACTCGGTCAACTACAACACCAGCGGCAGCACGACGACCTACTACAACCCGATGACCCACATCACCTTCACCGACAACACCGCGATCGCGCCGTGGGGCGGCAAGGGCATCGGGATCTACGGCGGAAGCGGCCACCAGGTCAGCAACAACTACATCAGCGACACCGCGCGGTACATCGGACTGGGCGCCGGCCGCTTCGGCGTCAACGGCAACGACCTGCTGTCCGCGACCGTGACCGGCAACGTCGTCGTCAGGTCGGGCGGCAACGCCTACAGCCAGGGCCAGCCCGCGCTGCACATCGGCAACGGCGGCGACGGCCAGAACACCGGCGTCGTCGACCACGTCACCGTCACCGGCAACACCGTGTCCGACTCCCTCTACGACGGGATCGGCTTCTCCACCTCGACCAACACGCTGCTGCAGAACAACACGATCACCAACCCCGGCCGCAACGGAGTGGTGATCGCACCGCCGTACTACCCGGCGCCCAGCGGATCCGCCACGATCACCGGAAACACCCTCACCGGACTGCACTCGGGGAACACCGCGTTCACCAACAACTCCAGCGGCTTCACCGCGATGGTGAGCGACAACAGCTGGCAGAACCCCGTGCCCGAGGGTCCCTACGGCGGCACTCCCGCCGCGGTACCGGGCACCGTGCAGGCGGAGAACTACGACACCGGCGGTCAGGGCGTCGCCTACAACGTCAGCTCGGTCAACGGCAACGGCACTGCCTACCGCTCCGACGGCGTCGACCTGGAGACCACCTCCGACACCGGCGGCGGCTACAACCTCGGCTGGACCAGCAGCGGGCAGTGGTTCCGCTACACCGTGGACGTCGCCACGGCCGGCACCTACACCGTCAGCCTGAGGACCGCGGCTCCCGCCGCCGTGACCGACGCGTTGCACCTGTCCAACGCATCCGGAACCAACCTCAGCGGAGCGGTCGACATCCCCGCCACCGGCGGCTGGCAGACCTGGACCACGGTCACCGCCAATGTCACACTCCCGGCCGGTCGGCAGGTCCTCACGCTCAACCAGGACAACAGCGGCTGGAATCTCAACCACCTCAGCTTCGCCGCGGCGAGCGGCTCCCCGTCGGCCACCTTGTCGGTCTCGCCGGCCTCGCTGACCTTCGCCGGCCAGACGCTGCACACCACCAGCGCGGCGCAAACGGTCACGGTGACCAACACCGGCACGGCGACAGCGACGATCTCCGGTGTCACCGTCTCCGGTGACTACGCCCAGACCAACACCTGTGACACCTCCGTTGCCGCCGGGGCCTCCTGTTCGGTCAGCGTCACCTTCACGCCGACCGCCTCCGGCACACGCACCGGCACACTCACCATCAAGGGCAACGCCTCCAACAGCCCCACCACCGTGGTGCTGTCCGGCACGGGCGCCACCACCAGCACCGACCTGGCCGCCGGCAAGGCCACCAGCGAGTCCAGCCACACCCAGACGTACGCGTCGTCGAACGTCACCGACGGCAACCAGAGCACCTACTGGGAGAGCGCCAACAACGCCTTCCCGCAGTGGGTGCAGGTGGACCTCGGCTCCGCCCAGAGCGCGTCCCGCGTGGTCCTCCAGCTGCCCGCCGGCTGGGGTGCCCGTACCCAGACGCTGTCCCTGCTCGGGAGCACTGACGACGCCACCTTCACCACGGTCAAGGCGTCGGCGAGCTATACCTTCGACCCGTCCGGCAACAACACCGTCACCATTACCTTCCCCACCACCGCCCAGCGCTACTTCCGGGTGAACACCACGGGGAACTCGGGGTGGCCGGCCGGGCAGCTCTCGGAGTTCCAGGTCTGGAGCTCCTGAATCGGCCGGCACCTCACCGGTACGTCCCTGCTGGTGTCTGTGCCTGCCGAAACTGACGGCATGACGGTGCCGCCGAGCACACAGGGCTCGGCGGCACCTTGGGTTCGGGTCAGTTCAATTGTTCCAGACCTGGAACTCCGAGATCTGTCCCGCCGGCCAACCGGTGTTCGCCGTGATGTTCACCCGGAAGTACCGCTGGGTGCTCGCGGGGAAAGTGATGGTGACCGTGTTGCTGGTGGCGGGGTCGAAGGTGTACGTGGCCGACGCCTTGACGGTGGAGAAGGTGGTGCCGTCGGTGCTGCCCAGCAGGGACAGCGTCTGGTCGCGGGCACCCCAGCCGACGGGCAGCTTGAGGACCACGCGGGACGCGCTCTGCTGGGAGCCGAGGTCCACCTGCACCCACTGCGGGAAGGCGTTGTTGGCGCTCTCCCAGTAGGTGGACTGGTTGCCGTCCGTCACGCTGGACGACGCGTAGGTCTGGGTGTGGCTGGACTCGCCGGTGGCCTTGCCGGCGGCGAGATCGGTGCTGACGGTGCCGGAGCCGTTGCCGCTGGTGAACACCTCGAAGTCCGACAACTGGGCCGCGTTCCAACCGGTGTTCGCGGTGATGTTCGCCCGCACGTAGCGCGCCGTGGTGGCGTTGAAGGTGATGCTCACCGTGTTGGTGTTGGTGTTGGGATCGAAGGTGTATCCGGCCGATCCCACGATGGTCGAGAACGTGGAGCCGTCCGTGGAACCCAGCAGTGACAGGGTCTGCGTGCGGGCCCCCCATGCCGTCGACGGCGGCAGCTTGAGGACGACCTTGCCGATGCTGTAGCTCTGGCCGAGGTCGACCTGGGCCCACTGCGGGAACGAGCCGTTGGTGCCCTCCCAGTAGCTGGACGGGTCGGAGTCGGTGAGGTTCGAGGCGACGTACGGGCTGTTGCTCGAACTCGCCGACGCCGGCCGGCCGGCCGCCACGTTGGTACTGCTGTCGATGCCGCTGCCGGAGAGGGCCACCGTGAGTGGGTTGTTGTTCGCGTTGCTGGACACGGTGAGGGTGCCGGTGCGGGATCCGGGGGCGGTGGGCTTGAAGGCGACGCTCACCGTGCAGGACGCACCGACGGCGATGGTGGAGCAGTCGTTGGTCTGGCTGAAGTCGCCCGTCGCCGCGACGCTGGATACGGTCGCCGTGGTGGTGCCGGTGTTGGTCATTGTCACCGTCTTCGCGGAGGCGGTGGAGCCGACGACCGTGTCGGAGAACGACAGGCTCGTCGGACTGGCGTTCAGCGCGGGTCCGGCGGCGGTGCCGGTGCCGGAGAGGCTGACGGTGTTGGTGGTGCCGCCCGCGTTGACGGTCAGCGTTCCGGTGCGGTTGCCGGTCGCCGTCGGCGTGAAGGTGACGCTGACGGTGCACGAGCCGTTCGCCGGGATGGAGCTGCCGCAGGTGTTGGTCTGGGCGAAGTCGCCGCTGGTGGAGATGGAGGAGACGGAGGCGGACGAACCGGTCGGGTTGGAGACCGTCACGGTCTGCGCCGCGCTGGTCGTACCGTCGGCCTGCGAGCCGAAGCTCAGCGCGCTCGGGGAGGCGGTGACCGTGCTGGCCGGATAGGGCGGGTAGACCGGGGTGGGCCACCCGCCGCAGTACGTGGTGCCGCCGATGCCCGAGTTGCCGCCGCCGTCGGTCACCGTGAAGTTGCCACCCTCGCAGCTGTAGACGGGTGCGGGCCCGTTGACGCCGGTCGCGGTGACGTTGGTGAAGCTCGCCGAGCCGCCGGTCTGCTCCTGAAGGGCGAAGGTGCCGGTCCCGGCGATGGTCACGTTGTTGAGGTGGACACCGCTGACGGTGCCCTCGACCCACTGGATCGCCTCATAGGGGCTCTGCTGGATCAGCGCGTTGGTCACGTTGACCGGGCCGTTGATGGCCCCCTGACTGCCGTCGAACCACAGAGAGCCGACCCCGAACTGCCAGTTGGGGTCGAGGCTTCCGTTGCGGATCAGCGTGTTGTCGGAGATGGTCGTGGTGCCGACCGGGGTGGAGCTGAAGCGCTGCCCGACGTGGATGCCGCCACCCTGAGTGATGCCGGTGTCCTGCACCAGGTTGCCGCTCACGGTGTTGTCGTGCCCACCGTAGATCGCGATGCCGTTGGCGAGCATCTGCAGCTGCACCGTGTTGTCGGAGATGGTGTCGTTGGCGTCCGCGCCGATGCCGGCGTCCGCCCAGGTCGCGATGCCGTCGTCGCCCGTGTTGCGGATGTCGCTCCCCGTGACCTTGGAGTTGGTCACGCCGCCGTGGAAGTTGATGCCATCGGCGGTGGTGTCGCGGATCCGCATGCCGCTGAAGGTCAGGCCGTCCATCGGCCCGTCCATCCAGGCGCCGACCTTCTCGTGCTCGATCCACACGCTGGACACGGTGGAGTTGCTCATCGCGCCGCCGATGCCGTTCACCTGCGCGCCGTCGTTGCGGTCCTGGACGTCACCGGAGATCGCGAAGTTCTCCAGGTGCACGCCGGTGCTCGGCGACGGCGCGGAGTTGCCGTAGAAGCCCGGCGCCGACCCGGTGACCGTCGAGTACCACATGCCGGCGCCCGTGATCGTCACGTTGTTCACCGCGATGTGGCCCGGGATCTTGTACGTGCCGGGCGGCATCCACACGGTGCCACCGGCGCCCGCGGCGCTGATCGCCGAGTTGAAGGCGCTGGTCGAGTCGTTGACTCCGGTCGCGTCCGCGCCCTTGCTGGTCACCGACACCGAGCCGGCCGGCTGCGTCAGCGGGGCACCGACCTGCTCGAAGTCGGCGAAGTCGATGGTGTAGGACGTTGCGGTGTCCTCGGGGTCCACCTGCAGCGTGAAGGTGGTCCCGGCCGGATAGGTCTGCGTGAAGAGGCGATGGGCCTCGTCGAAGAAGTGGTGCGGGTTGCTGCCCGGGCTGTTGGTGAAGGGGTAGCTGCCGTAGAACCAGCTGTATGCGTTGGTCAGGGTGAAGTTGCTCTGCTTGGTGCCATTGACGTACAGGGACAGCGGCGCGTTGTAGACCGACCCGTTCGAGCTGTCCGGGATGCTGTACCGGAAGTTGATCGAGTTCGTGGCCACCGGCGTGGTGAAGGTGACGTACTTGCCCGCCCCCTGCAGCGTCACGGCCTTGCGGTAGGAGGCTTCGTCGGCCAGCTGGCCCTGCGTGTAGCTGGGACCGATGACGCTGCCGTTGGTGGCGGCGTTCTCCGCCTGGACCTCAACATAGGGCAGGGCGGCACCGCTGCCGCCGGTGGCGGCGGCCCATGCCGGGGGCGCCGCCAGGAGGACGCTCGTTGCGACCAGCAGTGCGCCGGTGCCGCCCAGGGCGACCGCGCGTCTGAGTGTGCGTAGGGACTGGAACAAGGGTTGCTCCTTGGGGCCGAAGCCGTCGTGAGGCGTGCCGCCGTCGGGTGGGGTGCCCGAGGTCAGGTGCCCTTGGGCACGACGCAGCGCTTCGCCGGCCCTTCGTGGCCGGGCAAGGTGGAGCAGGTGCGAACAGGTGGAGCGGGAGGATCCGAGCACAGGCGGCGGCGCGTGCAGCACCGTATTGGCTCGGGCAGAGACGAGCAATATTCCGACCAGAGTTTGTTTGAAGCTTACTTTTTCTTGTAAGTTGTCGATCTCCAGCATCGTGGTCGCGTCGGCGTACGGAGAAGCCCTACCCACCTGGGGAGGGCGCGTCCGCCCCTGGCGTCGGATCGTCCCCGGGTGGAGCTTTCTCGCCTTGGCTGTCCCGATGTTCTTGCTGCAAAGACTGACGAATTTTTACGCCAGGCCGTAAGTGGATTGCGGATCATGCCCTAGGCTTGAGCCATGACACGACGACTTGCCGAGGTGGCCAGGAAAGTCGGGGTCAGCGAGGCGACGGTCAGCCGGGTACTCAACGGCAAGCCCGGTGTCTCCGAGCAGACCCGCGAGGCCGTGCTGACCGCCCTGGACGTGCTCGGCTACGAGCGCCCGACCCAGCTGCGGGGCGAGCGCTCGAGGCTGGTCGGGCTGGTCCTGCCAGAGCTGCAGAACCCCATCTTCCCCGCCTTCGCCGAGGTGGTCAGCAGTGCCCTGGCGCAGCAGGGCTTCACCCCGGTGCTGTGCACGCAGACGGCGGGCGGCGTCTCCGAAGCCGACTATGTGGAACTGCTGCTCCAGCAGCAGGTCTCGGGCGTGATCTTCTTCGGTGGCCTGTACGCCCAGGCCGAGTCCCCGCACGAGCACTACGAGCGGCTGTCCCGCCGCGGTCTGCCGACGGTGCTCATGAACGCCGCCATACCCGACCTGGACTTCCCACAGGTCAGTTGCGACGACGCGGTCGCGGTGGAACAGGGCGCCGGGCACTTGCTCTCGCTGGGCCACCGGCGGATCGGCCTGGTGCTCGGCCCGCCCGATCACATGCCGTCGCGGCGCAAGCTGGCGGCGGCTCGCACAGTACTGGAGGGGGCCGGGCTGGAGCTCGAGGAGGCGGACGTCGCACACGCGTTGTTCTCCCTGGAGGGCGGGCAGGCCGCGGCCGCGCGCCTGCTGCAGCGCGGTGTCACTGGCATCATCTGCGCCTCGGACCCGCTGGCCCTGGGGACGGTGCGCGCTGCCCGCAGGCGCCGGCTCGATGTGCCCCGGGACGTGTCGATCATCGGCTACGACGATTCCTCCTTCATGACCTGCACCGATCCGCCGCTGACCACCATCCGCCAGCCCATCGAGGCGATGGGCCGCGCCGCCGTGGAGCTGCTCGTGGGAGAGCTGGCCGGCGCCAAGGTCACCCACGACGAGCTGCTCTTCGAGCCGGAGCTCGTGGTGCGCGGATCCACCGGTCTGGCGCGAGAGAGCCCAGCCGCTGACTGAGCGCCAACTCGCAGCGCCGGCAAGGGCCGTACCCCACGAGGTGCGGCCCTTGCGGTGTTTGTGGCGAGCCCCATCACGGTTTCGCGTTGGTTTCTTGCAAAGTACCGTCGAGATATTGCGGCACGACGGGGTCGGTGCTTAAGTGAGGCACGCCACATCCCCACGCACTCCGCCCATGAAGGGGTCTTCCACCCATGCGCAGATCCGCAGCGCTGCTGATCGCCGGCGCTCTCACCCTGACCGCTGCCGCCTGTTCCAGTTCCTCCGACGGCGGTGCCAAGCCGACCAACGGCAAGGTCACGATCTCCATCGACTGCGCCCCGCCGAAAAGCCGCCCGACGCAGCGCAAGCAGTGGGCCGACGACATCGCGGCCTTCGAGAAGCTGCACCCGAACATCACGGTGAAGAGCATCGACACGTTCCCGTGCGAGACCCCTGAACTGTTCACGGCCGCGCTCAAGGGCGGCACCGAGCCCAACGTCTTCTACACCTACTTCACGGACAAGCAGCAGGTCCTGGACGCCGGCCAGGCGGCCGACATCACGAAGTACGTCACCTCCGAGAACCTGCCGGTCAAGGACGACATCATGTCCTCGGTGTGGGACACCCAGAAGTCCGGCGGGAAGATCTACGGCATTCCGCGCACCAACTACACCATGGGCGTGATCATCAACCGGAAGCTCTTCCAGAAGGCCGGGCTGAACCCCGACCAACCGCCGCAGACCTGGGCCGAGGTCGAGGCCGACGCCAAGAAGATCGCCGCCCTGGGCAAGGGCATCGCGGGCTACGGCGACTACAGCGCGGGAAACAACGGCGGCTGGCACTTCACCGCCGAGATCTACGCCCAGGGCGGCCGGATGGTGAGCGACGACGGCACCAAGGCGGCCTTCAACAACCCACAGGGCCTGGCCGTGCTGCAGAACCTGCACAAGCTCCGCTTCGACGACAACGTCATGGGCAGCACCCAGCTCTACAAGTGGGGCGACCTCCAGAAGCAGATGGCCGCGGGCAAGTTGGGGATGTACATCGCCGCCCCTGACGACATCACCTACATGGTGCAGAGCCTCGGCGCCCACTACGAGGACTTCGGCATGGGCCCGGTCCCCGGCCAGAGCGCACCCGGCGTCGGCACCCTCACCGGCGGCGACGACTACATGTTCAACGTCAAGGACACCCCCGAGCAGATCAAGGCCGGGATCCAGCTGCTCAGCTACCTCTGGCTGACGGAGGGCCAGGGCCAGCAGTACAACTACCCCCGCTCCAAGTCCTCCGGCCAGGCGGTCGGCCTGCCCCAGCCGCAGCTGTTCCAGGGTGCCACCGCCACCAAGGACGCCCAGCTCAAGGCCGCCAACGCCACCATGTCGGTACAGGCCTTCGAGCCCTTCGTGAAGGCCAACGTCCCCGGCGTCACCGAGCCCGGCAACGCCCAGGCCATCTACAAGATCCTCGACACGGCAATGGCGTCCACGCTGACGAACCCCCATGCCGACCTGCAGAAGTTGCTGGACACCGCTGAGCAGCAGGTCAACCAGGTCCTCGCCAACGCCCAGTAGTCGCAAGGGCCGCCAGGCCCCGGGACGGGCAGCCTCCCAAGGAGATCGACGATGGCGGTCGCGACCGCATCCTCCGGAACCGACGCGCCGCCCGCCAGGGCGGCCGACCGGGCCGGGGCACTGCGCAGATCCGTACAGCGCAACCTCACCGCACACGGCTTCCTGATCGGCGCGGTGCTCTGCTTCGCCTGCTTCCAGTGGTATCCCATGGTCCGCGAAGTGATCATGAGCTTCCAGAAGGCGAAGGCGGGCAGGACCACCTGGGTCGGCCTGCACAACCTCGACCAGATCGTGCACGACCCCAGCTTCTGGCCGGCCTGGCGGAACACCGCCGAATTCACCGGCCTGGCCCTGCTGTTCGGCTTCGCGCTGCCGTTCGTCACGGCCGTGGTGATGAACGAACTGCGGCACGCGCGCGGCTACCTGAGAATCCTGGTGTACCTGCCGGTGATGCTTCCGCCGGTGTCCTCACTGCTGCTCTTCAAGTACCTGTACAACCCCGAGTACGGGCCGATCAACCGGTCACTGCAGCTGCTGCACCTGCCCACCTCCGGCTGGCTGCAATCCCCGGACATGGCGATGCTCGCCGTCGTCATCGCCTCCACCTGGATGAACATGGGCAGCGCCACGCTGATCTACCTGGCGGCGCTGCAGAACATACCCGGTGAGCTCTACGAGGCCGCCGAACTGGACGGAGCCGGACTGCTGCGGCGCGTCTGGCACGTGACGATCCCACAGACCCGGCTCGTTCTCTCGCTGATGCTGATGCTTCAGATCGTCGCCACCATGCAGGTCTTCGTCGAGCCCTTCATCCTCACCAACGGCGGCCAAGGGGTGGAGGGTTCGACCACCACCGTCGTCTACCTGATCTACCAGTACGCCTTCAACTTCTCCAACTACGGCGCCGCCTGCGCCCTCGGGCTGCTCCTGCTGCTGGTGCTCGCCGGGTTCTCGGTGATCTACGTGCGACTCAACCGGAGGCTGGAGTCATGAGCGACACCCGCACCCTGGTCAATCCGGCCCAGCTGAACCGCACGCTCTACCGCGCGACGCTGATCCTGGTCGTCGCCGCCTTCACGCTGGCCTTCCTCGGCCCCCTCTACCTGCTGGTGACGGGCGGGCTCAAGGACACCACCGAGTCCATCCAGACCCCACCCACCTTCTACCCGCACCACATCGAGGCCTCCAACTACAGCGACGCGTGGACTCGCCTCAACATCGCCCACCTGCTGCTCAACACGCTCTGGTACGCCTTCGGTGCACTCGCCTTCCAGCTCGTCCTGGACGTCGCCGCGGCCTACTCGCTGTCCAAACTACGGCCGGCGCTGGGCAACGCGATCCTCGGCCTGATGCTGGCCACCCTCATGATCCCAGCCATGGTGCTGGTCGTCCCGCAGTACCTGACCGTGCTGGACCTGCCGCTGATCCACCAGAACCTGCTCAACTCCCCCTGGGCGATCTGGCTCCCGTCGGTGGCCAACGCCTTCAACATCTACCTGCTGAAGCGCTTCTTCGACTCCGTGCCCCGGGAACTCCTCGATTCCGCCGCCATCGACGGCGCCGGACCGCTGCGCACGCTCCTCTCCATCGTGCTGCCCATGTCCCGGCCGATCATCGGCGTGGTGTCCATCTTCGCCCTGGTCAACGTGTGGAAGGACTTCCTCTGGCCGCTGCTGGCCGAGCCCGACCCGACCAGGCAGACGCTCAACGCCGGTATCTACTCCCTCTCCCTGGGCGTGCCGGAGAACGTGCTGATCGCCGCCTCGGCCATCTCCGCCGTGCCGACGGTGGTCTTCTTCCTGATCTTCCAACGCAACATCATGTCCGGGCTCACCGCCGGCAGCCTCAAGGGCTGACACCATCTCCCGAGGAGACTTCTACCGTGCACCAACCCCACGAGTGGTGGCGTGGCGCCGCGATCTACCAGATCTACGTGCGCAGCTTCGCCGACACGGACGGCGACGGGGTGGGCGACCTGGCGGGCGTCCGGTCCCGGCTGCCGTATCTCGCCGAACTCGGTGTCGACGCGCTCTGGTTCACCCCCTGGTACGCCTCACCGATGGCCGACGGCGGCTACGACGTGGCCGACTACCGGGCCATCCATCCGGCCTTCGGCAGCCTGGGAGAGGCCGAGAAGCTGATCTCCGAGGCACTCGCGTCGGGTATCCGCACCATCGTCGACATCGTCCCCAACCACGTTTCCGACCGGCACCGCTGGTTCCAGGACGCGCTCGCCGCAGGCCCCGGCTCGCCGGAGCGCGATCGGTTCTGGTTCCGTGAGGGCCGAGGCGAGCGGGGCGAACTTCCTCCCAACAACTGGATGTCGCAGTTCGGTGGCAGCGCCTGGACCCGCGTCCCGGACGGCCAGTGGTACCTGCACCGCTTCGCCTCCGCCCAGCCCGACCTGAACTGGCAGCACCCCGAGGTGCGCCGGGAGCACGAGGAGGTGCTGCGCTTCTGGTTCGACCGGGGCGCGGCCGGGGTCCGCATCGACTCCGCTGCCGAGGTCATCAAGGACCCGGCGCTTCCCGACCTGGTGGACGGCGCGGACCCACATCCCTACCTGGACCGCGACGAGATCCACGACGTGTACCGGGACTGGCGCAAGGTCGCCGAGTCCTACACCCCGCCGCGCGCCCTGATCGGCGAGGTCTGGCTGCCCGACCCCGAGCGCTTCGCCCGCTACCTGCGCCCGGACGAACTCCACACCGCCTTCAATTTCGGCTTTCTCACCTGCCCTTGGGACGCCGCGCGGCTGCGCGAGGCGATCGCGACCACACTGGCCGTACACACGCCCGTCGGCGCGCCCGCCACCTGGGTGCTGGCCAACCACGACGTGACCCGGACCGTCACCCGCTACGGCCGTGCCGACACCGGCTTCGACTTCGCGGCCAAGGCCCACGGCACCCCCACCGACCTCGCACTGGGCACGCGGCGCGCCCGGGCGGCAGCGCTGCTGAGCCTGGCCCTGCCCGGCTCCGTCTACCTCTACCAGGGCGAGGAGCTCGGCCTGCCCGAGGTCGAGGACCTGCCGCACTCGGCCATCGAGGACCCGATGTTCCACCGCACCGGGGGAGCCGACCCCGGCCGGGACGGCTGCCGCGTGCCGCTGCCGTGGAGCGGCGACGCCCCGCCGTTCGGCTTCGGCCCCGAGGGCACTCGGCCCTGGCTGCCCCAGCCTCGCCACTGGTCGGCGATGACGGCGGAGCAGCAGGTGGCGGACCGGGGCAGCATGCTGAGCCTGTACCGCACGGCGCTGCGCCTGCGCCGGAGAGAGACCGCCCTCGGCGACGGGCAGATGACCTGGCTTCCCAGCGGCCCCCAGGTCCTCTCCTTCACCCGCGACCCCGGCTTCGGCTGCGTCGTCAACCTGGGCTCGGAGCCGGCACCACTGCCACCGCACCGGCAGGTCCTGCTGAGCAGCGCACCGCTGACGGACGGGCAGTTGCCCACCGATACCGCGGTCTGGCTGCGCCTGCCCTGACCCAGACGCAGCCCTGATCGCACACAGGGCCGCGCCGCCCCTGGGGGGAGCGGCGCGGCCCGCCCCTCCCCACACCTCGCGCGAGGGCCCATCGCCCTCCACCACAGAATCGAGGCGCAGTGAACCGCACAAGCAGATGTGCCGGCCCGCGGCGAAGAGCCGCCGCAGCCCTGGCGGTCGTGACAGCGACGGTAGGCCTCACCGCCGTACCGGCCGGCGTTGTCGCGGCGGCACCGGCTGGTGCCGCCGGGGAGACCCAGGCCACGCCGGTGACCCGCGCCGGGCTCGACCCCACCCTGGTCGCCGGTCGCGGAGCCGACCTCGGCTTCCTGGAGCAGGAGGCGGAGCACGCCCCGACCGACGGCACCGTCATCGGGCCGGGTCGCACCGCGTACACGCTCGCCGCCGAGGCTTCAGGCCGCAGTGCGGTCAGTCTCGCGCCTGGCCAGTACGTCGAGTTCACGCTGCCGCGTGCCGCCAACGCCATCACTGTGCGCTACAGCGTCCCGGACGCCCCGACCGGCGGCGGGATCACCGCCCCGCTCGACGTCAGCGTGAACGGACGCCACCGCAGCACCATGACGCTGACCTCGCAGTACGCCTGGCTGTACAACCAGTATCCGTTCACCAATGACCCCACCGCCGACCTGCTGCACCCCGACTGGTGGATCACCGAGTGCGGCTGCGTCCCAGGCGCCACCACCCCGGCCCCGGTCATTCCCAAGCCGTTCCGGCCGAACCACTTCTACGACGAGCAGCGGCTGCTGCTCGGCCGTACCTATCCGGCCGGTGCACACATCCGGCTGCGCGCGCCGGAGCGCAGCGAGGCCGCGACCACCGTGATCGACCTGATGGACTCCCAACTCGTCGCTCCACCGAAGGCGGACCCGTCCGCGGCCAACGTGCTGGCCTTCGGAGCGGACCCCAGCGGACGGCGCGACTCCGCCGACGCGATCGACAAGGCCATCGCCTTCGCCGGACGGGCACACCTGAAGGTGTACATCCCTCCGGGGACGTACCAGGTCAACCGTCACATCATCGTCGACGACATCACGATCGAGGGTGCCGGCAGCTGGTACACGATCATCAAGGGCCACCAGGTCACCCTCGCGGCACCGGCCCCGGACGGCTCGGTTCACACCGGCGTCGGCTTCTACGGCAGGGACGCTTCGGCGGGCGGCAGCCACCACGTGCACCTGTCGGGCTTCGCCGTCGAGGGCGACGTGCGCGAACGGATCGACACCGATCAGGTGAACGGCATCGGCGGAGCACTGAGCGACTCGACCATCGAAGGGCTCTACATCCACCACACCAAGGTGGGCATGTGGTTCGACGGGCCCATGAGCAACCTGCGGATCACCGGCAACCAGATCGCGGACCAGATCGCCGACGGCATCAACTTCCACGCCGGGGTGACCGACTCCCTCGTCTCCGGCAACTTCATCCGGAACACCGGCGACGACGGGCTGGCCATGTGGTCGGAGAAGACGGAGGACGCGGGCGACGTCTTCGACCACAACACCGTGCAGACCCCGGTGCTGGCCAACGGCATCGCGGTATACGGCGGAACGGACAACACCGTCTCCGGCAACCTCGTCGCGGACCCTGTCCGGGAGGGCAGCGCTGTCCAGGTCGGCTCCCGTTTCGGCGCTGAAGCCTTCACCGGCCACCTGTGGATCACCGACAACACCACCGTGCGTGCCGGTACCTACGAGCTCAACTGGAACATCGGGCTCGGGGCGATCTGGCTCTACGCCCTGGAGAAAGACATCAGCGCGGACGTCGAGGTGGTGGGCGACTCCTTCCTCGACAACACCTACAACGCGGTGATGTTCGTCGCCGACTGGCCGGTCAAGGACAAGTACTCGATCACCAACGTGCACTTCAAGGACATCAGAGTCGACGGTACGGGCACGTCCGTGGTGAGCGCCCGCGCCGCGGGGTCGGCGAGTTTCGAAGACGTGAAGGCCCGCAACGTCGGTGCGGTCAGCGTCAACAACTGCGGGTCCTTCCACTTCACCCCTGCCGGTTCGGAGTTCTCCGTCTCCGACCGCGGCGGCAACGGGTCCTGGCTCGCGCCGTGGGAACTCCCCAACACCATCACCTGCGACGACCGGCCTGCGGTGGTGCCCCCACCCGCACCGAGCCCCTGGCCGTAGGAGTCCAGAGGATCCCGTGCGACGGTCACCTCCCCGGGCCTCCAGGCTCCGGGGCCGGGCGGCCGGCTGCGAGGCCCTGGACCGCCTGGACGACCTGGGACCGCTGCCCGGCGACGTCACCGTGCACCTGGACGCCGGCTGACGTACCCACGCCCGGCAGAATGCCTTCCACCGGCTCGCCCGCTGCTGCGAGCCCCGCGCCGCCGTCGTCGACGCCTTCTTCGACCTCGCCGACGCGATCACCACCGTGCGCAGTCTGATCCGGCAGGCATGGACGACGTACCGCCGGGGAGCCCCGGAGAAATGAGGCGGCCTCGGCAGCCGATTCTTGGCGTACGCCCGGCAGCGGTCTCAGAGGTGGAGCCGCCCTTGCGCCGTCACCACCGTATCGTCAGCCGTCAACTCGCCCCTCGGACACCAACCACCAACCATCTCCCCACGGTCTCGCTGAGATCGTGGGGACTGCTTGTTGCGCCGGTCGTTCGGATCGGGGGCGATCTCGGCCCGCACGGTCTGCTGGCCGGCGGTGTAGGTGAGCTGGAGTCCGAGTCGGAGGTAGATCTCGGCCTTGTCCTCGGGTTCGTCCTGGCGGATGACCGCCGCAAGGTCACTGATGGAGTGGACGAGACGGGTGATCTCGTCCCGTGTCATGCGGGAGCTGGTGTCATGGGTGGCGGAACGGAGATCTGCTTCGGCGCGGGCGCGTCGAGCCTGCGTTTCGGCGATCCACTGAGAGACCACAGCCTGCCTGGCGGTCCGTCAGCCGCTCTGCGAACTGCATCACCGCCACCAGCGCGAGCATCTCCGGCGACAGCCCCGGACCGCCGCGGGCCGGGAACGTCGCCGCGAAGTCCGCGTTCTGGAACAGCACACCCAACTCGTCGCGGACCCGCATCGCCAGGCAGCTCTTGGGAAACTCCGCCAGGGCCACCCGCGCGGTCGTCTCGGGGGCCTCGGGAACGGGGACAGGATGCAGCGACACCGCCGATCCTCCTCACTTCCCCGCGAACAGGCCGATCCCGAGACCATCCCAAGCCAAGAACCCGCAGGTCAGCCGTCTCCCAAGAATCGTGCGACAGAGTCCCGCAGTGCTGACGCGAGCACCCCTGGCCGGGCGGGGCGGAGGCGCTGGGTGCAGGATGGGCCTTGTCTTCACCGCGGTTGTCGCGGTCCTGTCTGCTACTCCTTGGCGACAGGTGAAGTGCGGGTGGGTTTGCCCAGTGCCCAGAAGAGCGCGCCGAGGAGCATGAACCCGACGAGCGGGATGGCCTCCGTCAGCAGGTACTTCCAGCGCTCGCCGTAACTCCAGCCGCTCGGCGCATAGCCGGAGCCGAACCAGTGGTCGCCGAGGCCGGGGGCGACCAACTGCACGCTGGCGAAAAGGATGAGCAGGGTGAGCACCAAGCTGATGGTGCGGGGGAAGGGTGCCTTGTAGGGGCGGGGGATGTCTGGGGCCTTGCGACGCAGCACAGGGAGCGCCGGGAAGATACCCAGGTAGCTGATGAGGGTGGTGGAGACGGCGAGGCCGAGGACGGCGCCGAAGAGCTTGCCGGCGCTGCCGTTGGTCAGCTCGTGGGCCAGGACCAGGACGACGGTGGAGACCACCCCGCTGAGGATGTTGACCCGTACGGGGGTGCCGAACCGGCTGGAGATGACGCCGAGGAAGCGGGGCGCGGCACCGTCATAGCCGGAGACGGCGAGGGCGCGGTCGGAGCCCATGACCCAAGTGACGCCGGAGGACAGCACCGTGAGGATGAACATGATGGCGGCGAGGTCCCCGAGCAGGCTGCCGGTTCCGCTGAGCGTGGCGGTGCCGTCGGCGGCGACGTGGCCGCCGTACACAGTGAAGACCTGCCGGATCGCGTCGAGGAATCCGCCGAGGCCGGTGACGGCCTTGATGGGCAGGACGAGCAGGATGCCGAGGATCGGCAGCGCGTACAGGAGAACGGCGAGGACGGCGCTGCGGAAGATGGCGAAGGGCACGTCCCTCTGGGCGTCGGTCATCTCGTCGCCCGCGGTGTTGGGCAGCTCGAAACCGACGTAGTTGAACATCAGGACGGGCACCAGCCCGACGAATCCCGCGTAGGTCGGGGAGAAGTCGCTGATCCCGAATCCGTGCATTCCGTGCTGGATGCCGTACACCACGACGGTGACGGTGAACAGGCCGAGGAGGATGAAACGGCTCCAGGCGCCGATGGTGGGAATCCACTTGCCGACGTCGAAGGAGAGGATCGCGGCGAGCACGCCCACCCAGACGAACACGAGGGTGAAGGCGTAGAAGGCCGGGGTGCTCAGGTCCTTCCCGTCGTTGAAGAAGGTGGTGTAGGCCGTGACGGCGGAGACGGAGAGGGTGCCGCCGAGCCACACAGGGTTGGTGATCCAGTACAGGAAGTTGTTGACGGCACCGGCGAGTCGCCCGAAGGCCCGGCTGGTCCAGATGTAGGGACCGCCCTCGTCGGGGAAGGCGGCCCCGAGTTCGGCGGTCAGCAGCGCGGAGGGCACGAAGAACACGAGGGCCAGCACGATGAGCCAGGTGAACGCCTCGGCACCGTGCGAGGCCACGGTCCCGATGGTGTCCACCCCGACGATGGTGCAGAGGAGGAAGAAAAGGATGTCGAAGCGGCCGAAGTGCTTGCGCAGCTTCTGTCGTTCCGCCTGGGCAGTTGCCGACGCGTCGGCAGGCTCGGAGGTTATTTGATCAGCGGCCACCGGGAGCTCCTGCGTGCTCGTGGTAAGGGGTGAGATCCGGCCAATGATCCGCGCCGCCGCAAAAGCCCACAAGCGTTCATGTACAAGTCTTGACCATCACTCCGCCGCTCAAGTGCCCCGGAAACGTCACCGAAACATGGGAAGAGAGCCGGCCCGGAGCTTCGTGTGCTTGTCCACCCATCGAAGATCGATCTGTACCGCTCGGCCCTTCGCTTTCTGTCGAGCCTGTCGCACGTCCAACGCCTTGAGCGCGGCACCCGGGGCGTCGGCTCACTGACGGACTGGCAGGCTCTGCCGGTCTTGGTGCATCTGCGGGGCGGTCACACCTCCGCGCGGCCGGCTGCCGGTTCGGATGGCGTCGAAAACCGGGCGTGGCCGACATCCCGCGTCACTCGAGGGCGTCATGCGGCTCGGGGAGGGCAGCGATGAACACGTACCCAGCCCTGGGGGACACCACCGCCGGCGTGGTGCGGTGTTGGGCAAGCTGTACTCCCGATGTCTCCGCGCAGGCCCGTGTCGCCTTGCACTGCGCCCCGGACCAACTCGGCTACGGCGACGAGGTGATCAGCGACGCGCTTTTGGCTGTCTCGGAAGTGGTGGTGTGCCGATACGGCGCAGCCGAATCGCGTACGCCCCGCCGTGTGCTCGATGGTGTTGGCAATGGGGTAACCCATATTTCACCTAGCCGTTTTTTGTGTGGCGCTCATTGGGCGTAGGCTCGAGCGAAGTTCTGGAACCGATCGATCTGTGTGGCTTTGTTTGCGCACACTTATCGCGAAGGCCGAGGCCATAGGCCGTGTCAGGAAATCTGTTGTCTTCTTCGGTCTCGAAGGGGAATTCCGATTCCTGCCCGCCGGTCGCGGCGGGTCCCAGTGATTCCGACGGTGGCAGGGCTCTCGGCAACGGCGCGTTGCTGGCATGCGTCGGCTGCGTTTGCCTCACGATCCTTCTGGGCCTGCTGGGACCGTCCTCCGTCGAGCCACTGTTCGGGCCTGCCGGGCACCTTCCGCCGTGGTTCTGGAACGCTCGCCCGCCGGATCTTCTCATCTGGGGGCTCGTCGCCGTGGTGCTGCTGCTCGGCACTGCCGCTGTGATCGCCGGGCTCGCAGCGATACGCCGCGGATGGTCACCCCGCCCCCGGCAGTTGCTCACTGTCGGCACGCTCGCCGTCGCCGGCCTGGTATGCGTGCCGCCCATGGGGACCACGGATCCGCTCAACTATGCCGCGTACGGCCGGATGGCCGCCCTCGGGCTCAACCCGTACCGGGTGACGCCTTTCGGGCTGGCCCAGGATGGTGACCCTGTCGGGCGACTGTCGATAGCGGAACCGTGGCTGCACACCCCGTCGGTCTACGGGCCTCTGGTCACCGCGACCGAATGGACGGCATCGCTGGTCGGCGGCACCTCGATGCTGCGCACCGTGTGGATACTGTCCCTGCTCAGCGGTGCCGCGTTCGTCGCCACCGGGGCGCTCCTGCTGCGTCTGGCCGGAGCGGATCCGCACCGGCAGGCGCGCTCGCAACTGCTGTGGACGCTCAACCCGGTGCTGCTGTGGAACCTGGTGGTGGGACCCCACGTCGATGTGCTCGGTGCATTCTGCGTGGTCGCCGCCTTCTGGGCGCTGCGTCGTTCCGGTCTCGCCGTCGGCCTCGCGCTCGCGGCGGCGACCGCGGTCAAGCTCACACTGGGGATCTTCGCGCTGCCCTTCGCATGGAGCATGTGGCACGACCGACGCCGCCTGGTCGCCGCCGCGTCGGCCGGTGTACTGGCGCTGGCGCTCGGTTACGGCTTCGTGCCGCGGGCCATCCACAATGCCGCGGCCGTCAGCAGCAGCAACCAGTCCGTGGTCGGGTCCCCGTGGCCGCTGCTGCAGCGGAGACTGCTGACACCGGTGTTCGGTTCCGCAGCGAAGCACCTCGTGCCGGTTGTCGAGATCATGATGGTCCTCGGGATCGCCGCTCTGCTGCTGGCAGCGCTGCCGCCGGTCGAGAACGGCGCCATCGTCCAGGTGACGGCCCGTCCGGCCCTGGCCCTTGTCGGCGGTTACCTGCTCGGCACCGCCTACGTCCGGCCGTGGTATGACGCCGTCGCGTGGCTACTCGTGGCAATGCTGCCCCGCTCCTGGTTCGACCTCGTGCTGATCGCGCACACCACCTGCATGACGCTGCCGTTCGACCCCGGTCTGCCTTACCCCCTGCACCCGGACTGGCTCAACGGCGTTGTCCGCCAGACCGGCTACCGTGCCATGCCCTATCTGCAGGCGCTGCTGTTCATCGCCGTCGTCGGCATCTGCCTGTGGCGGATCCGGCACAGGCATGCCGGGACCACAGCCGCTCCTCCGCGGCCCGCGTAGGGCGCCCGCTCCTGCACCGCCGGCGATTCGCCAGATTCCGGCCGCCGACAGCGGGGACCAGCGCAGTGGCCCGATTTGCTTCGGTGAAGGGAGTGCGTGTCGTGGAAGGGCGTTGGCAATTCCCTGATACGGCCGGCCGCCCTGATGCAGAACGACCCCGAGGACGGCGGGCGCGGCGACCCAGGCGTCCATGTGGCCGTCGAAGATATGCAGGTCGATACCGCAGATGCCGACGCGGGGAGATTCGGGGGGATCATCCCCGCGTGTGCGGGGAGCAGCACTCACCGATGTCGTCCAGGCCGCGCGGCGCGGGATCATCCCCGCGTTCGCGGGGGATGCCCCCCCCGAGGGCCGCTCGTTGACGAGCGCCGGATCGGAAGACGCTGCGGGAGCTTGGGGCGTCGAGGTCGCGGTCCCGTCCCGTGTGACTGCGTGCTGGCTGCCGCGAAGAAGCCGACCGTCGAAAAAATGGTGAATTGCGGGGCAACGTCGCTCCCTCATCCGCCCTCTGACAGTTTGAGATCGGTGAGCTGATCCGGCTGCTGCGGGCCGAGGAACAGGTTCGTGTCATCCGTCTTTTCACTGTTGCCGAGCACGAGACCATCCAAAGACCTGGTCAGCCGTCCACGCATGCGCCGCTTCCACGACTGGAACATGTGCGGGTGGCACCTCTCGGAGTTCCACAACGGCCCGGCCCGGGTCCGGTATCACGGCGGCTGCCGGATACCCGCGGTCGCAGATCTCCAACCTGACGGAAGTCCTCCTGCACGTCTGCCTCTTGAGAACCACGTGGCGCACGGGGCCTGGAGAAGCATTGCCGTACGAGGGGTATTGACGAGCCTCGCCGACACCCTAAGATCACTGCTGCTCGAAGTACCGGTCAGCGTACGACATTTCGAACGAAGTCGGCTGGCAGCTTCGGCAGGCTGCCCTATTCCGGCCGGTACGCAACGCAACGGTCTGTCACAAAGGAATGAGCCGCATGCCTTCAGAAGCCGGAATCCCCCGCAGAACCGTCCTCACCGTCCTGGGCGCTGCCTCCCTCGCCGGGACCTTCGCCGCAGCCGCTCCCGCCGGGGCCGCCGAACTCACCGGCACAACCGCAAGCGCCACTGCCGCGGACCTCCCCGGTGCAGCCGCCCACTGGACCTTCGACGAAGGCTCCGGCACCTCCGCCGCCGACTCCTCCGGCAACGGTCGCACCGCGACGCTCCAGGGCGCGGCCGGCTGGGACACCGCCAAGGTCGGCACCCACAGCCTGAGCCTCAAGGCAGGCGGCAACGCCACGGCGTCCGGGCCGGCCCTCGACACCTCCAAGGCATTCTCGGTGGGGGCCTGGGTCAACCTCGCTCAACTCGGCGGCTACCAGACCGCCGTCAGCATCGACGGCAAGGTCGTCAGCTCCTTCTACCTGGGACTACGCGACGACACCGGCACCTTCGCCTTCGCCCGGCTCAACTCGGACGCCACCCAGAGTGCCGCGGTTGCGGCCGCCGCTTCAGCGCCCACCACCAACACCTGGACCCACCTGGTCGGCGTCAGCGACCCGACCGCCGGCGTCATTCGCCTCTACGTCAACGGCGTGCTGGAGGGGGAGACCGCCTACACTGCGGGCTGGGCCGGCAGCGGCGACACCGCCATAGGCCGTGCGCTCTACGGCGGCGGGCACGTCGACCAGTGGCACGGCCTGATCGACGACGTATGGATGTTTCCGTCCGTCCTCACCTCCGACCAGGTCGCGGCGCTGGCCGGGGTCCCTGTGGAGACCACGACGCCGCTGCTGAGCGTGGACGTCGGCAACCCCGCGCACGCCGTGTCCCCCATCCTCCCCGGCTTGATGTTCGAGGACATCAATCACTCCGGCGAGGGCGGCATCTACGCCGAGCTGGTGCAGAACCGCTCGATGATGGCCGACGACACCACGCCCGTCCACTGGTCCGCCGTCGGCGGAACGACCCTCGCACTCGACACCGCCACCCCGCTCAACGCCGCGCTCAGCCGTTCCCTCAAGGTCGTGCTGCCGAGCAGCGCCGGGGCCGGAAACCGGGCCGGCGTCGCCAACGACGGCTTCTGGGGCATACCCGTGCGGCCCAGAACCGCCTACACCGCCCGGCTGTTCGCCAAGGCGTCGCGACGCATCGGCCCGCTCACGGTGGCCATCGAGTCGGCAGACGGCGCGACGGTGTACGCGTCCGCCCACGTGCCCCACATCGGCACCGCCTTCCCCGGCCGCCCGTTCGAGCTGACCCTGCGCACCGGTTCGCGTACCCCCCTGGTCGGTGACGCAAGGCTGACCGTCACCACGACCGACCCCGCCGCCGCGGGCGAAACCTTGTGGCTTCAGCACGTATCCCTCTTCCCACCCACCTACAACAACCGGCCCAACGGCCTGCGCATCGACCTGATGGACAAACTGGTCGCTCTGAAGCCGAAGTTCCTGCGCTTCCCCGGCGGAAACTTCGTCGAGGGCAACACCATTGCGACGCGGTTCAACTGGAAGAACACCATCGGTCCCGTCTGGGAGCGCCCCGGCCACATGGACGACGCCTGGGGCTACTGGTCCACGGACGGCCTCGGACTCCTCGAATACCTGGAATGGGTCGAGGACATGCACGCCCAGCCCGTTCTCGCCGTCTACGCCGGCTACTCGCTCAAGGGTGAACACGTCACTGGCGACGCGCTCAAGCCATTCGTCCAGGACGCACTCGACGAGATCGAGTACGTCACCGGTCCTGTCACCAGCACCTGGGGCGCACGACGTGCCGCCGACGGACATCCGGAGCCGTTCCCGCTGGAGTTCGTGGAGATCGGCAACGAGGACTGGTTCGACTCCTCGGGGTCGTACAACGAGCGGTTCGCGGCCTTCTATGACGCGATCAAGGCGAAGTACCCGCATCTGAAGCTGATCGCCACGACGTCCGTGACGAGCCGCACGCCGGACCTGATCGACGAGCACTACTACCTCGCGCCGTCCGCCGCCCAGGCCTCCACCCACAAGTACGACAACCGGGACCGCAATTCGACGAAGGTGTTCGTCGGAGAGTGGGCCGCGCAGGAGGGCCGCCCCACACCCGACCTCAACGCGGCGCTCGGCGACGCCGCTTGGCTGGCCGGGCTGATCCGCAACTCGGACCAGGTCCTCATGGAGTGCTACGCGCCGCTCTTCTCGCATGTCAAGAACAACGTCTGGGCCACCAACCTGATCGCCTACGACAACCTGACCAGCTACGTGTCGCCCAGCTACTGGGCACAGCACATGCTGACGAGCAGGCTCGGCAGCACAGTGCTGCCGGCCACCGCACGTGCGCTGCCCGGCCTCGCCACCGTGGCCACCCGCTCCGGGAACCGCCTCTACCTCGCGGTCGTCAACTGCGGGACGGAGAAGGTGAACGTGCCGGTCGAACTGAAGGGGCTGGCCAAGGGAGTCAAGAGGCACGCCACCGCGACGGTCCTGACCGGCCCTTCGCGCGCCACCACCAACACGCTGACGGACCCCGACACGTTGGTGCCCAGGACGAGCACCGTCACCGGCGCGGCAGCGTCCTTCACCAGCACCGTGCCGCCGCTCTCTGTCACCGTACTGGAACTGTTCCTGACCTGATCGGTCACTGCCCGACGCCCCTGTTTCTTGGCGCACGTCGGTTTCAGAAGTAGAGCTCGCCTTGCGCCATCGCGACCGTATCGTCAGCCGTCAACTCACCCCTCGGACACAACGACTGACGATACGGCGATGAGGGCCTCGACCTAACGGTTGCGGTCCTCGTCGCGTGTTCGTAGCTGATTGTGATGCCCAGGGCTTCGTAGAGTGGGCCTTTCTTGTCCGCGTCGGCTGTGTGGATGCCTGTGCGTGTGCCTGCTCGTACGCCGCATCTCGAACGACCAACGCATGTGTGTTGGACCGAGCCGACCGAAAGTTGTTCGAGCAGCTCTGCGATTGTCAGCCCCACGTGGTACGGGCCGTGCGGTGAGGGGCTACTGCTGCGGCGGGATGGGGTCGCAGCGGCAGTCGACCACGAGGTCCGATCGTGTAGCACCCTGTGCCGCTCGCAATTGCGATTCGTGCCGTGACCTGTGCTGATGTCTTGGGGGTCAGGCGGCGCTCTGGTACTCGTTGATTAGGCCTCCGAGGACGGGTTGTCGCCGAATTCTGTGAGTCTGGAGGTCGGTGAGGGTAGACGGGGCGGGCGGTTGGTCGATGTCCGGGGGGAGCTGCTGCCGGGACTGGTGGGGGCGGTGCCCGTTGTAGTGCTCGGTGTACTGGGCGAGGACTCGCCGGGTGTGCTGCTCGTTTCGCCGAGCGGAAGTGGCTGACGGTGTTCCTGCTGCCCGCCTACTCACCCGAGCTGAACCCGGTCGAAAGCGTGTGGGCTCACGTCAAACGCAGTCTGGCCAACCTCGCCGTCGTCGCCCTCGACCGCCTGGAGACGCTCGTCCGCAACCGGCTCAAACGCCTCCAGTACAGGCCTGACACCCTCGACGGCTTCATCGCCGGAACCGGACTCAGCGTCAACGAGTCGACATCACCCTGACGAGCCGAAGTCAGTGACGCCCGGTGCCCGGCGCGTCCGCCGACGGCGTCATCGAAGGTGAACCAGGACCCGGCCGGCGTTGGTCGCGTCGGTCTCCACGCGGACGTAGAGCTTCTTGATGTGCTTCTGCGCCAGCAGAGCCAGCACCCGCTTCTTCAGCTGGCCCGTCCCCTTGCCTGGAATGATCTGTACAACGTCGACCCCGGTGGCGGCGGCCTTGAAGAGGGTCTGGCGCAGTGCGACGTCGATGTCGCGGTTGTTGCGGAAGATCGGGTGCAGATCCAACGTGAGCAGGGCAATCGCCTCCGATGCGCTCGGTCACCGGCCGACGCCGGGTCCCTATGGGCCGTGCAGTGGCAGCGTACGTCGTCCTCCCGACCCCGTCCCACCCTGGAGGTTGCGGACTTCCGGTGGTACGGCCGGAAGCGTGCAGGGGCGCGGGTGAACCTGCGGCAGCCGCGACAGGGGCAGCCCGACGTAGCCGTATCGCGACGGCTTGGTCAGGCACAAGCCGTAGGTAGCCTTGCCGGAGCGCTGTTTCGAACGGCGCACGCCCGGCTCGGCGAGGCCCTCGCGCTTGGGCGAAGGCGGCTGTACCGAGGGCGGCTCTCGTCCTCCGACCGCTGGGTTGCCAACGGCTAGGTTTCGTGGAGGCTTCCGTCGAGTCCGTCTTGTCGGAATACCTCCAAGTGTGTGTCTGCCCTGATTCGTGTGTCGGTTGGGAGAGTGGGCGGAGCAGCGCGGCTTACTTCAGGGGTCGTGCGGCTGGAGACTGACTGGTGTGGGGATGGGGTAGGTGCCCGTTTTCACGAGGAGACCTTGGGACCACCTCGCGGGTCTTGCAGCTCGAGTCGTCCTTGAAGGTTTCGAACTCGCTGAGCGCATGGAGAAGGCGGCTCCGGTTCGAGATCAAGGTGCGGTCCAGGAGCTCGTGCCGGCACGTTTGTATCCAGCGCTCCGTGAGGGCGTTCATTCGCGGAATCTTGGATGCCGGTGGTGACTACCTTCAGCCCGGCGTCGGTTACCAAGGCGTCGAAGGCGGCGGTGAATTTCGAGTCGCGTTCGCGGATCAGGAACTTGGCTCTGCTGCCTGCGTCCTGCAGGTCCATGAGGAGGTTGTGGCCGAGCTGCACGGTCCATTCCCCGGTCGGGTGTGTGGTGGCGCCCAGAATCCGGACGCGCCGGGTGGAGCGTTCAATGACGGCGAAGACGTTCAGGCGCACCCCAGTCAGGGTGCGGGTCTCGAAGAGATCGCAGGCGAGCAGCGCCTCGGCCTGGCTGCGCAGGAAGTCAGCCCAGGTCGTGCTCTGATTGGCATCGCTCCGGGGCACCTCCGCTCGCGCGCAGAGGACAGCATGAGCGTGCCCAGCATGCTCCCTGACGCCGGGTCACCTCCCTCGCGCTGAGAGGACAGCGAGTCCGCGACCTCCGTGGCCTCGGTCGACGGATCACCTCCGTTCGCACGGGGAGGCCCTGGCGTTGCGGGCTGAGCTCGATCCCAGCTCGGATCACCTCCGCTCGCGCGGAGAGGACACCTGGTTCTGCAGCGCAGCCGCCTCCAAGCGCGGATCACCTCCGCTCGCACGGAGAGGACGTACTGGAGAGAAACCCGGTGGAATCACGCAACGGAGGCCGCGCGGACGCCGACTGCAGCCACATTTCCCCGCGCCGGCTCTGCGGGTGCCGATTAATCATCCGGCCAGGTCAAGCGGCAGGTTGGTACTCGCGATGTGTTCCGCCGAGTCGATCTTGTGCGCGGACCTGCAGGTGGCTGATCTGCCCGGGCTCGATCATCGGTGGGGGGAAGCGGGCGTAGTGGAGCGGCTTGCCCCCAGGGCGCGGTGAGGGCGATGCCCGTTGTAGAACTGCTCGAAGTCACTCAGGGCGTGGAGCAAGTGGCTCTGACCTTGACCACCGGATGGGCGTGAGGCTGATTGCCGCGTGCTACTGCTGCGACTGCAGAACCTGTGCTTCGACACGGTGCAGCTCGCCTTCGCCTACGACCGCCCCCACCCGGCCCTGCTGCGCCGCCCGGCCGCCCTCCACCAGCGCGCCCTGCTGCGCTTCATCACCGGCTTCGGCATCCTCAACGCGGCGGCCGACCTCGCCACCTTCGTCGTCCTGGCCCTCGCCCTGCACGGCTCCGGCGCGGCCGAGGACGAGGCGGTCCTCCACTCCGGCTGGTTCACCGAGAACCTGATCACCCAGAGCCTGGTGATGATGCCGCTGCGCACCGGCCGCCGCTTCTTTCAGGACCGCCCGCCCGGCCCGGTCGGCTGGACCGCGGCCGGCTTCGCGGTCATCGGTCTGGTGCTGCCGGCCTCCCCGCTCGGCCCGCTGCTCGGCCTCACCGCGCTCCCGCTGGAGTATTACCTGCTTCTCACCACCGTCCTCACGCTGTACGCCGCCGGGCTCGTCCTGGCCCGCAAGCGCCACGAACGGAATCTACTCGGCGGGAACAATCCGTGCCAAGCCGGGTAATTCCTGGCGCTGGTCCGGCTGTCGGCGTCCGAGAGAGGGAGCAGTGTGAGCCGGGCGCTTCGGGTGGCCTGTCCGGTTCTTGCCCACCTGTAGTACCTTCCGCGGCCGGAGCCGTCCGCCGCGCGCGGGGTCCTCGGCTCCGGCCTCTCGCGCACCCCGAGACGAAGGCTGGCCGATGTCCGTTCTTACCTATCCCGAAGCCGTGGGCGTCGGCCTGCTGCAAGGCGTCACCGAACTGTTCCCAGTCTCCAGCCTGGGGCACAGCATCCTGATACCCGCGCTGCTCGGCGGGCACTGGAAACACGACCTGGATGTCTCGGCCGACGGGTCCCTTTACCTCAATGAGCTGGTCGGCCTCCACCTGGCCACCGCGCTCGCGCTCGTCGTCTATTTCTGGCGGGACTGGGTCCGGGTGATCCGGGGCCTCGCGACGTCATTCACCCAGCGCCGGATCGAGACGGTGGACCAGCGGCTCGCCTGGCTGATCGTCACCGCGTGCGTCCCGGTCGCGGTCGCCGGTGTCGCGCTGGACAAGGTGTTCCGCACCACGCTCGGGCGCCCGGTCCCCACCGCGATCTTCCTGGCGCTCAACGGCGTCGTACTCTTCGTCACCGAGCAGCTGCGGCGCGGCGGGACCGGCCGCAGGCGGGCCGGGGCTGTCGCGGACCGCGGGGAGGAGTATCTGTCGGCGGAGGAGCAGTCGGACCTGCGGATCACCCGGATGACGATCCGGCAGGCCGTGACGATCGGCGCGGCCCAGATCCTCGCCCTACTGCCCGGCATCAGCCGCTCCGGCTCCACGATCAGCGCGGGCATCTTCAAGGGCTTGGGCCACGAGGACTCCGCCCGCTTCGCGTTCCTGCTCGCCACGCCGGTGATCGGCGGCGCCGCACTGCTCAAGCTGCCCCCGCTACTCGGCGCACAGGGCAACGGCCTGCGCGGTCCGCTGCTGGCGGGCAGCCTGGCCGCGTTCGTGGCGGCCTACCTCGCCACGCGCTACCTCGTCCGCTACTTCGAGAACCGCACCCTCATCCCGTTCGCCATCTACTGCTCGGTGGCGGGCCTGGGCAGCCTCGCGTACTTCATGTTGGCGTAAGGGGCGTCTGCCTCATGTCGGCGTGGGGGGCGGCTGCCCACGCGGGGCAAGAGGGCACACGTTCCTCCTCGGCCGGAGGGGCCGGCGCGTTCGCCTTCGGGTGACGGGCCGGCCCTCAGCCGTATCCCTGACCGCTCGGTGCAGCCCAGCAGCCCAACCGCTCGCCGTGGCTCAGGTGGCGTCGGGATCGTAGGCGTGCTGCGCGGGGGCCGGCTCCGTCGAGGCCACTCGGCGCGCCCCACTCCCAGTCCGCCCGGTTGGCTCAGTTCGCGCGGCCCGCTCGGTCGACTCGCTCGGCTCGCCGTTCACCGCGTCGGCCAGTTCCGCCAGCTCCGCCCTCGGGTCCAGGGCGGAACGGATCTCCTCGATCCCGAGGCCGTCGCTGTCGAGGAGGTGCTTGCGCACGAACGTCTTCGGGTGCAGGTCCTCCAGCTCCAGGTCCTTGAACTCCGGACCCAGTTCCGAGCGGACGTCCTCCTTGGCGGCCTCGGAGAACGCGCGGACCTTCCGCAGGAACCCGGTCACCTTCCGTATGACCTCGGGCAGCTTGTCGGGGCCGAAGAGCAGGATGATCATGATCCCCAGGACGAGCAGGTCCAGGGGGCTCACGTCGAAGAACATCGGTGTCTCCGCTCTGTCGCCGACTGGGATGCCGGGCTCATGGCAGTACCAACTGGGTCTCGGCGGCGCTGACGTCCGTGGCCGGCACCGGCGGGGGCCGGCGGGCCGTGTCGCTGACCTTCATCAGGACGGCGACCAGCAGCCAGTTGGCGACCATGGACGAGCCGCCCTGGGCGAGGAACGGCAGGGCTTTTCCGGTGAGCGGGATCAGCCCGGTGACACCGCCGCACACGACGAAGACCTGCAGCATGAGCGCCGCGGCCAGACCGCCGGCGAGCAGTTTGCCGAACGGGTCCGTGACCGTCAGGGCCGTCCGCAGGCCGCGCTCGGCGAGCAGCGCGTAGAGCAGGATGACGATCGTGACGCCGGTCAGGCCCAGTTCCTCTCCGACCGTGGTGAGGATGAAGTCGCTGCGCCCGGCGAAGCCGATGAGCTCCGGGTGGCCCTGGCCGAGGCCGGTGCCGAGGATGCCTCCCGAACCGAAGCTGAACAGGGCCTGGGCGGCCTGGTCCGAGATCAGGCCCGCGGGGCGCTTGTCAGGCGGCAGAAAGATGTCCATGGGATGCAGCCAGGCGACGACACGGCCGTGCACGTGCGGTTCGAAGGAGCCGACGATGAAGGCACCGACGGCGAACATCGCGACGCCGAACACCACCCAGCTGGTGCGCTCGGTCGCGATGTACAGCATGACCACGAAAAGGCCGAAGAAGATCAGCGAGGTGCCGAGGTCCCGCTCGAAGATCAGCACGAGCAGGCTCAGGATCCACACGGCCGCAACCGGGCCGAGCTGCCGCCCCCGCGGCAGGTACATACCCATAAGGCGCCGGCCGGCGAGCGCGAGGGCGTCCCTGCGTAGCGTCAGGTAGCCGGCGAAGAACACCACGATGACGATCTTCACGAACTCACCGGGCTGGAAGGACAGCGGACCGATGAAGATCCACCGCTTGGCGCCGTAGACGTCGCCGGGATAGAACGCCGGCGCCATCAGCAGGACAAGTCCCACGGTGATCGTGACGTACGGATAGCGCTGGAGCCTGCGGTGGTCCCTGAGCAGGGCCACCGCCGCGGCGAACACCACCACGGCGATGCCGCACCACATCAGCTGCCCGGACGCCGCGGCCGTCGCATGGTGGTAGTGGGCCGCGTAGGCGAGGTCGAGCCGGTGTATGAGGACGAGCCCCAGACCGCTGAGCAGGGTGGCCAGCGGCAGGATCAGCGGATCGGCGTTGGGCGCGAACCGGCGTACGGCGACATGGCACACCACGGGCAATACGATCGCCGCCAGGCACGCCAGTGCCATAGTCGGCGGCAGCTTGCCGCTGACGGCGAGGGCCGTCTCGGCATAGCCGTAGCAGCAGATCAGGACCGCGCCGAGCAGAAGGACCAGCTCCAGGTTCCGGTCGCTCAGGCGTCCTGACCGGCGCAGCCGTACGGCCGGTTTCGCCGGTCCCCGCCGACCAGTCATGTCTCCCCCCTCGATCGGTTCTGCCGCCGAAATCCCGCTCCGGGCCACGGCCAACAAGGTTATATGGTTGCGCAACAAAGCAACTGAACTGTAGCCGAGGCCAGATGAAGGAGGGGCTACATGGCGGCACGCAGGAGGGGGCGCCGCAAGGCGTGGGCGGTGGTGATCGGGGTGAGCGTGGTCCTGGCGCTCGTGAGCTACCTCGCCGTCCGGCTCATCCGCTCGACGACTCCCGACGGGTGCACGGCGCACGGCCCGGACGGCACGACGGTCACTCTCGACCTGGACCAGGCATCCCACGCCACGACCATCGCGGCCGTGGCCCACGCGCGCGGCTTGCCGGAACGGGCTGTCACCATCGCCCTGGCGACAGCGATCCAGGAGTCCAAACTCCACAATCTGACCTACGGGGACCGGGATTCAATCGGTTTGTTCCAGCAGCGTCCGTCCCAGGGCTGGGGCAGCCCTGCACAGATCCGCGACGCCGTCTACGCGTCGGGCAAGTTCTTCGACGCGCTGGTCAAGGTGCCGGATTACCTCGGCCTGCCGGTCACTGTCGCCGCGCAGCAGGTCCAGCACAGCGGCTATGCGGAGGCGTACGCCCAGCACGAGGGCATGGCGGCGACACTGGCCCACGTGCTGACGGGGCGGGAGGGGCCGGGACTGAGCTGCACGGTGAGCGGGGCCGATCCGACCCCCTCGGACGCAGCGAGCGGTGCGGCGGGCACCGTGAGCGAGGCCGGTGACGGTGGCGGTGTCGCGGCAGCCGTCAGACGGGAGTTCGGCGGCGCGCCGGCCGCCCGGCCCGCCTCTGGCGGCGGCAGTGTCAGCTACCCGATCGCGACCGATCAGGTTTCCACGGGCTGGTCCCTCGCCCTGTGGCTGGTCTGCCACGCCACCGAACTGCACGCTACCTCCGTGACGTTCGACGGCCGACGCTGGAGCAGCACCGCCTCGGACCGGGGCTGGACGCACGTCGCACCCGATCCCGGGCGGACCGGGACGCTGGCGGTGGCGCTGGGCTAGTGTCATGCGCCGGAAATCGCTGGCTCACGTCTCTTGCTGGTTTTCGATGGCTGGTGGAGTGACCTTGGTGAGGTAGTCGGCGAGGGATTTGCCGGCCTGGTGGACATCCGAGGACGCTACAGTCGAAGGACGCCGTCACCGGAGCTGCCGCACGGCGGCGTCCGGGCCCGATGCCGTCCCGGGACGGGGTAGCCGGTTGGTGAAGACCGCTCCGGTCTCGTTCGACACGTCGATCGTGCCGTTGTGGTGGTGCACGGCCTGGCGGACGACGGCGAGGCCGCGGCCGCGGGGGCGGTTCGATGGCTTGATCCCGGGGTCCCGGAGGATCTCCCAGACGGTTGATTCGGCCACCGTGACGCCCAGAACGAGGAGTTCGCCGTGGATGCGGCGATATCCCCAACCGGGGGTCTCGCGGGCGAGCCGCCGCACCAGCAGCCGGATGGAGTGCACGGTCCGCGGCCTTCGCCGGCGCTTGGGACGGGAGCGCGCAGCGTGGCGGCGTGCGACCAGATCGCGGTGCCGGCGCAGCACTGTGTCCGGGCGCACCATCAGCCGTATCCTGCGCAGCACCTGCGAGGACAGACGGTGCAGCAACGCCGCCAGGAACGCGCGATCGCTCGGGGAGAACCGGATCTTCTCGCTACCGAGTTGGCGCTCCAGCACCATGTTCTGATGGCGCAGAGCGAGGATCTCCGTGTCCTTGTCCCGGTCGCTCATCGGCAGCAGGCACAGGGCGGTGAACGCGCTCGTCACGGTCAAGTAAGCCAATCACAGCAGCACGACAGGCCATCATGCCGCGGCACGCCAGCCGCGCGAGAGTACCGATACAAGCGTCCATGCTCGAAGACCCGGCGCATCTCGCACACCGGCTCCCACCTGGGCGGATGAGGTGTTCGGCCGGCGCAGGTCCAAAGAGCTCACACAGAAAAAATAAACCAGACTCTTTTTGAATTCTTTCCGAGATCGGAAGGAGTGTGTGGAAGGCAATTCGGATCCCTCATCATGGTCTATGGTTCGTCAATTTCCTCCCACGGGCGGGCAGTAAATCAATTGCGTGGAGTTGGTGAACGTCTCGGCAGACAAGAGCATCTGACGGCCCGTAAGGGGTTGGGAAGCCCGTCAGTACCGAAAGCCTGAGGCACGACTTTGACATCGACCGCACTCGATGCCCCGCCACCGTTCCCCGAGTCCTCCGGAGACCGGGCCCTGTTCCGCTCTGCGGCGGCTGCGTCGCCCCGCACCCTTGTCGACGTCCTGCAGGCCACCGCCGCCCTGCACTCAGACGCACCCGCCCTGGACACCGGCGACGAGGTGCTGACCTACCTCGAACTGTGCGCCGAGGCCCGCAGACGCGCTCGGCGGCTCACCGCACAGGGAATCGGCCCCGGCGACCGGGTCGGCGTACGAGTGCCGTCGGGTAGCGCCGAGCTGTATCTTTCGATCCTCGCCGTACTGCACTGCGGCGCGGCCTATGTCCCGGTCGACGCCGACGACCCCGAGGAACGCGCCGCCACCGTGTTCCGCGAGGCCGGCGTGTGCCACGTCCTGGGGCCGCACCCGCAGCCCGCCGACCTCGCGGCGCCGTCCGGAGAGGCGGCGGGATCCGCACCCGCCCCCGGGGACGACGCCTGGATCATCTTCACGTCCGGTTCGACCGGCGCGCCGAAGGGCGTGGCCGTCACCCACCAGTCCGCCGCAGCCTTCGTGGACGCCGAGGCAGCGCTGTTTCTGCGCGACCGTCCGCTCGGCCCCGGCGACCGCGTGCTGGCGGGACTGTCCGTCGCCTTCGACGCCTCCTGCGAGGAGATGTGGCTGGCATGGCGCTCCGGCGCCTGCCTGGTGCCGGCCGAACGGGCCCTGGTACGGGCCGGCCACGAACTGGGCCCCTGGCTCGAGAAGCGTGACATCACCGTCGTCTCCACCGTCCCCACCCTGCTGGCCATGTGGCCCCAAGAGGCGCTGACCCAGGTGCGGTTGCTGATCCTCGGCGGCGAGGCCTGCCCTCCCGGTCTCGCCGAACGGTTCGCCCGCCCCGAGCGGGAGATGTGGAACACCTACGGCCCCACGGAAACCACCGTCGTGGCCTGCGCCGCCCGCCTGGAGCCCGGGCAGCCGGTGCGCATCGGACTGCCGCTGGCCGGCTGGGAGCTGGCAGTGGTGGACGAGACCGGGGAACCGGTGGCGCACGGCGAGCAGGGCGAACTGGTCATCGCCGGCGCTGGAACCGCACGCTACCTTGATCCCGTCAAGGACGCGGAGCGCTTCCGACCGTGCCCGGCGCTGGACTCGCCGCGCGCCTACCGTTCGGGCGACCTGGTGCGCGCCGACGCCGAGGGAGTGGTCTTCCTCGGACGCATCGACGACCAGGTCAAGCTCGGCGGACGCCGTGTCGAACTCGGCGAGATCGACGCGGCCCTCCTCGCCCTGCCGGGCGTGCGCGGGGCAGCCGCGGCCGTGCAGTCGACCGCGGCCGGTGCCCAGGTACTCGTCGGCTACATCCTCCCGCAGCAGGCGGCCGACGGCCGCACCGCCTTCGAGGCCGACAAGGCCAGGACACGGCTGAGTGAGTGGCTGCCCGCGCCGCTGGTACCGGTCCTGGCCGAGGTGACGGACCTGCCCACGCGTGCGTCCGGCAAAGTCGACCGGAAGGCGCTGCCCTGGCCGGTGCCCCTGGCCGGCGGCGACACGGCGCACCGGCTGCATGGTACGGCCGCAAAGCTGGCGGACGTCTGGGAGCAGCTGCTGGGCCTGCGGCCCGGCCCCGAAAGCCATTTCGTGGACCTCGGCGGCAGCAGCCTGACCGCCGCCCGGATGGCCTCGATGCTGCGCGAGGACTATCCGGGTCTCTCCGTCGCCGACCTCTACCGGCACCCTGTGCTCCAGAGCATGGCCGACCATCTCGACTCCCTGGCCGGCGCCGTGCGGGAGGTACGCCCCGCCCGGCCGGTACCCCGGCGGACCGCTGTCGTCCAGTTCCTTGTCACCCTGGCCGGTTACGGGATCACCGGGCTGCGCGGTCTGGTCGGCCTGGCGGCGGCGGACAACGTGCTCGGCTGGATCGCCCCGCACCGCTGGGCCCCGCACACCTCCTGGTGGCTCGTCCTGGTGGGCTGGGTGGTGCTGTTCAGCGCACCGATGCGCTGCCTGATCGGCGCGGGCCTCGCCCGTACGCTGGCCGGCTCGGTCACCCCGGGCGCGTATCCGCGCGGCGGACGTGTCCATTTGCGGCTTTGGACCGCGGAACGGGCGGTGACCGCGTTCGGCGTTGCCGCCCTGCTCGGCACACCGTGGGCCGCTTGGTACGCCCGGATCCTCGGCTGCCGGACCGGGCGCGACGTACAGCTGCACAGCATGCCCCCGGTGACGGGCCTGGCCGAACTGGGCGACGGATGCAGCATCGAGCCCGAGGCGGACATCGCAGGCTGGTGGCTCGACGGCGACACCCTGCACATCGGCACTGTCACCATCGGTCCGGGCGCGCGGGTGGGTCACCGCAGCACTCTGCTGCCGGGCGCCGTAGTGGGGCGCGATGCGGAACTGACCGCCGGCAGCTGTCTGGACGACCGGATCCCCGACGGCCATGTGTGGACCGGTTCCCCCGCCAGGCCGGCCGAGCCCGCCATACGCCTCACGGGTGTCGGCCGACCCGCCCGGCCGACGGACCGCTCGCGCCGCTGGCACCTGGCCTACGCGCTGTCCCTCGGCCTGCTGCCTCTGCTGCCCCTGCTCGCGGCGGCCCCGGCGTTGACCGTCACCTGGCTGCTGGTGCGCGACACACCGACGCTGCCAGGCGCCGCCAAACATCTGCTCGCCGCCGCACCGCTGCTCACGGTCCTGAGCACGGTGTGCGGGATGCTGATCACCGCGGTCACCGTGCGTCTGCTGGGCCGGTCGATCAAGCCCGGTCTGCACCGCGCGGACGGGGGCGTGGCCTGGCGGGCGTGGCTGGTGACCCGGCTGCTCGACGGTGCCCGCGGCAGCCTGTTCCCCCTCTACGCGAGTCTGGCCACGCCGTACTGGCTCCGTCTGCTCGGCGCACGCGTCGGCCGCGGCACCGAGATCTCGACCGTGCTGCCGCTGCCGTCCCTGCTCGAGGTGGACGACGGGGCCTTCCTGGCCGACGACACGCTCGTCGCACCGTTCGAACTGCGCGACGGATGGATGCGGCTGGGGTCTGTTCGCATCGGGGCGCGCGCGTTCGTCGGGAACTCGGGCATCGTGGCACCCGGCCGCAACGTCCCCGAGCGGGCACTCGTGGGTGTGCTGTCCGACGCACCGGCCCACAGCAGGCCGGGCGTGTCCTGGATCGGGCGGCCCGTGATGCCGTTGCCGCGCGTGCCCGGCAGCACCGACCCGGCACGGACGTTCGCCCCGCCCCGGCGGCTGGTGGCGGCCCGCGCGGCCGTGGAGGTGTGCCGGCTGCTGCCCGTCATCCTGGGCACGTTCCTGGCCGAGTGCCTTTTCCTCACCGAGCAGGAGGCCCTGGACCGCGGCGGCCTTCCCCTGGCCGCGCTCGTCGGCGCCCCTTTGCTCCTTGCCGCGTCGGTGCTGGCCTGCCTGACCACGACCGGCGCCAAGTGGCTGCTCGTGGGCCGCTTCCAGCCGGTCGAGCGGCCCCTGTGGTCGTCGTTCGTGTGGCGCAACGAGCTGTTCGACACGTTCGTGGAGGTGCTGGCCGTGCCGTGGGGCGCGGGGGCGCACCTGGGCACGCCCGCATTGAACTGGTGGCTGCGCACGCTCGGCGCGCGCGTCGGCCGTGGGGTGTGGTGCGAGACGTACTGGCTGCCGGAGACCGATCTGGTCAGCCTCGGCGACGGGGTCAGCGTCAACCGCGGATGTGTGCTCCAGACGCATCTCTTCCACGACCGGATCATGCGGATGGACACCGTGCGTCTGGCCACCGGAGCGTCCCTCGGCCCGCACAGCATCGCCCTGCCCGGCACCACGATCGGCACCGGCGCGTCCGTCTCCGCGGCCTCCCTCGTGATGCGCGGTGAGACAGTGCCCGACGGCACGCGCTGGGCCGGCAACCCCATCGCCGGCGTCTCCGCGACCGGCACCGCCGCTCGGTTCACCGGAGGCGAAGCCGCATGACGTGGTGCAGCCGACGCGCGTTGATCCGCGGCGCGGCGCTCACCCCCTTGGCGGTGACGGCCGCGGACCGCCTGCCACGGCAGGCCGAACGCTACTTTGCGAGCCATGGCACCTACGATCACAGCACCCGCGCCTACGACCTGCACCTGACGTACGACCCGGCCGCCGGCATGCTCGACGGCCGGGTGTACATCCACGCGGTTGCCGGGCGGACGCTGCGGCAGGTCCACCTCGACCTCGCGAAGCTGAGCGTCCACGATGCCCGGGTCGACGGGGTCTCCGTGCGCCCGGGCCGGAAGCGGCACAAGCTGGTCCTGCCCGCGCCGCGACCGATCACGGCGGGCACGCCGTTCACCCTGGAGATCGGCTACGGCGGCCGACCGGGCCCGGTGCGCACGCCGTTCGGCCAGATCGGCTGGGACCGCACAGGCGACCCGCACGACGGCACCCTGGTGGCCGCGCAGCCGCTCGGCGCCCCGTCGTGGTTCCCGTGCAACGACCGGCCGGACGACAAGGCCGAGTTCACCTTCCGGGTGACCGTGCCACGCGGCCATGAGGCGCTCGCCAACGGCACACTCCGGGAGCGGAGCAGTACGGGGTCCACCGAGTGCTGGACGTACCACCACCCGGGCCCCATGGCTCCCTATCTCGCCGCGCTGTACACGGGCCGTTTCACCCACGAGATCTGGCAGGCCCGCGACACCACGACCGGCCGCCGGGTCACCGGCCGCAACGCCTACCCCGTCCACCTCTCCCGGCAGGCCCAGTACGACCTGGCTCGCCAGCCCGAGATGTTCGAGACGTTCACCGGCTGGTTCGGTCCGTATCCGTTCGAGACGTACGGCGCGGTCGTGGTGGACGCCGACCTCGACCAGCCCGTCGAGAACCAGACCGTGTCCGTCTTCGGCCGCAACCACGTCGACGGCGACCGGACGTGGGAGACGCTCGTCGCCCACGAACTCGTCCACCAGTGGTACGGCAACAGCGTGAGCCTGCGGGACTGGCGGGACATCTGGCTCAACGAGGGCTTCGCCACCTATGGGGAGTGGCTGTGGTCGGAGCACATCGGCGAGGACTCCGCCGACACCATCGCCAGGGCGGCCTGGCACACGCTGGCGAAGAACCACGACGGCCTGCGGATCGCCGATCCCGGACCGGACCGCATCTTCGACGACCGCGTCTACGCCCGCGGCGCGTGTACCCTGCACGCGCTGCGCCTGACACTGGGCGACGAGCGGTTCTTCGCGATGCTGCGCGCCTGGCACCACATCCACCGCGGTACCAGCACCGACACCGCAACCTTCATCGCCCACGCGGGACGCTCCACGCCTGCGCCGGTCGAGCCGCTGCTCAGTGCCTGGCTCTACGACAGACACCTCCCGCCGCTGCCCCCGCCATTCGCTGAGAGCACGCGGAGCTGACGTCGGCGGCCCTGCGCCTGCCGAAAAAGCCTCATCCGCCCTGGTGGCAGACGGTGTGCGGGATGCGCGGGGTGCGGGTGCCGATACCTCATCCGGCCTGGTCAAGCGGCACGTCGGTACTCGTGAAGGGTTCGGCTGAGTCGGCCTCGTCGGCCGGCCTTCAGGCACCTGATCTGTGCGGGGACGCTGATCGGTTCGGGGAGCGGCCGCAGGGGAGCTGCGCTGTGCAGGGTGCGGTGAGGCTGATGCTGGTTGTAGATCGACTCGAACTGGCCGAGCGCGTGGAGAGGTCCATGACGAGGTTCCTCGCCGCTTGGACAGTCCAGTCTGCGGTGGGGTGGGCGGTCGCGCCGGGGATGCGGATGCGGCGGTTGGCGTGCTCGATGAGACCGAAGACATAAACCGTCGCGCCGTTCAGGGCAGTGACGGTGAAGAAGTCGCAGGCCAGAATCGCGTGGGCCTGGCCTCGCAGGAACGCGGCCCAGGTCTGACGGTCACCTTCGGGCGCCGGCTCGATCCCGTGCGCTCGCAGGATCTCCCAGACCGTGGAGGGTGCCACCTTGACGCCCAGCAAGGCGAGTTTGCCGTGGATGCACGATCCGCCGAGGAGACGCGTGGCCTGTCGATCTGCCGCTGCAGGACAGCCAGTTGGTGCCGCAACGTCAATATCTCGATGTCCTTGTCAACGTCGCCCATCGGCAGCAACCGTGTCGAGGACGAGGTCGCCGAGCGTGACTGGTTCGGGTGGCGGGAAGGTGACGGTGCGGCGGCGCAGGTGGGCGCGGAGCCGGGCGAGAAGGATGGTGAGGCTGAAGGGTTTGACGAGGTAGTCGTCGGCGCCGGCGTCCAGGCCAGCGATGACGTCGATGTCGTCGGTGCGGGCGGTGAGGATGATGATCAGCAGGTCGGGGAGGCGGGCGCGCAGGGTGCGGGCGATGTCGAGGCCGTCCATGTCGGGCAGGCCGAGGTCCAGGAGCAGCACGTCGTACGACGCCTGGGACGCCTCGGTGAGTGCGCCTGCACCGGTGTGGCTCCAGGTGGGTGCGTAGCCGTTGCTGCGCAGGCCGGTTTCGAGGTGGCGCCCGACGATGTCGTCGTCCTCGACGACGAGGACGACGAAACGGCCCCGGTCCGGTGCTGCGGGTGTGCGCATGCTGGGCAGCGTACGGGCCTCGGGGCCGTTCGGTGGAGTCACAGATCGCGCAGTTCCTCGACGGCGGGGCGGCGGGCCCGTCTGACCCCGTTGAGGGCGGCGGCGAGCACGGCGGCCACGGCGGCGGCAGCGGTGAGCGTCAGGTAGCCGCCGGGGACGGCGAGGGCGGCCGGGGTGGGTCGAAGACTCCGGTGAGGGCCTTCACCAGCATCTCGGACAGCACCCAGCCGATCAGCGCGCCGCCGGCCAGGCCACCGGCCGTGAGGACGATCGCCTCGGTGAGGACCATGCCGCGCAGATGGCGGCGGGTGGCGCCCAGCACGGTGGTGATCGCGAAGGTGCGGCGGCGTTCGGCGAGTCCGAGGGCGAGGACCAGGCCGCTGGCCCCGGTGGCGAGCAGCACCGCGACGGCCAGCTCGATCCGGGTCAGTCCGGCTAGGTCGACCGAGGTCAGGCTGGTGCCGACGGTGCCGCGGGTGTGGGTGAGGTCGGTAACGGTGGCCGTTGCGCCCAGCTGCTTGCTCAGTTGCATGGCCACGGCCTTCTGGTGGGTGCCGCCGGTGTCGACGAGGAAGGCGCCGACCGCGTCGCTGCCGGTCGCCTTGGCTACGTACAAGGCGTTGGCGACGAAGAAGCTGTCCTTCGGCGCGGTCGGGAACTCCTTGGCGATCCCGGCGTAGTGGAACGGCACCGTTTGCAGGGTTTTCGTCCTGGCGTCCTGGATGCGGAGGTTGACGGTGTCGCCGAGGGAAAGCTGGAAGTCCTTCACGGTCTCGTCGCTGACCAGGAGGTTGTCGGGGCGCTGGGCGAGCCGCTGCATCAGCTGCTGGGCGGTTCCTCCAGAGAAGTACGCGTCCTGCAGCGAGGTCGCGGAGGCGATTGTGTCCGGGCGTACGCAGTAGAGGTCCTGCAGGCCGGAGCCGAGGTAGGCGAAGCGGTGCTGGAGCGGCTCGACATGGCGGACGCCGGGGATCTTCAGCGCACCGGCGGTGCCCGGCGGGGTCTGGGCCCCGGGCGGTTCGGTGACGGTGATGTCGGCGCCGTTGGTCAGGCGGGCGTCCACCTCGGCCTGCTGCTGGTACGTGGAGTTGAAGACCGACGTGGACACGGCGAACGACACCGCGAGTGCCAGCAGCACCATGGAACGGGCCAGGGTGCGGCGGTGCCGGGCGAGGACGGCCGCCGTCGTCCCGGCCAGTGTCGACGTCAGCGGACGCGCGAGCCTGGCCAGGACGGGGCGGCCGTGGGCGAGTGCCAGGAGCGTGAGCCGCCACAGCAGCAGACCGGCCCCGATCCATAGCAGCGCCGGACCCAGAAAGGCTGAGGACGGTGACGACAAGTAGAGAGGTGAAATTGGCCAGGATGGGTGGCGACCACTGGCGCAGAACCCAGTACAGCATGGCCTGGGCCACCGTGGAGGCGACGCCGATCACGACGAACCAGAACACTTCCCTGGTCAGCGCGGTGCGGCCGCGCCAGGTGGCGGCGCTGCGCCGTGCGCTGAGGCGTCGCACCCCGCCATCATGAGGCCACCGTGCGACCCGTCGAGCCGTGCGGAGCGCCGGTTCAACCGTTCGGCTGACGACAGACACCCGCATGCAAGACAGGCACGGAGAGCCGACCCGATCTGTGCCGGTTTGTAGCTGACGATTTGACGGGCGCTGACGGAGCGGCGGGGTTCGATCCACACGTTGAGAGACGGTCAGGGGATACGGGAGGCAGTCTTTGGACAGTGGCGGACGGCCGCCGGCCGCGGGCTCCGGCGGGCCGCAGCGGCGGGGATCGGACGAGGGTCACGCGCAGGGGCGCCTCGAGCGCGTTCGCGCTGCCG